>NZ_JCBANN010000023.1:0-72045 GCF_059761975.1 Achromobacter sp. 46006 | reverse complement strand
CGCGTTGTAGGGGACTGGATACGCTTTTATAACCACCGGCGCCCACACCAGGCGCTCGGCATGAAGACCCCGGCTGAGGCATTTGCATTAGCCGCTTAAACTGAGCAGGTTCTGCTGGGTCATTACATCAGCGTTTCCGTGGTTTCTCATCCCACATAGCTGCCGGTCTGTGCCACGAGTCCGCGTCAAACGCCCTGCACAAACGCCAGCGTATATCCGTTGCCATCCACCAGCCCGAACTCATGGGAGCCATAGGCCATGCGTTGCAATGGCCAGGCGATGGGTGTCTTGTCCTTGACCTGCCGGTAGAACGCTTCGACATCGGGAAGCGAGAAATACAGGGTGCCGCTGAATCCTGGCACCCGCTTCCACAGATCGAGCGTGGTGAAGATCAGCCGGCCCCCGTGTTGCTCCACCGTGAGCGTGCCTTCGGCGGAGTCGGTGACGGTGAAGCCAAGCACAGACCCGTAAAAGTCGCGGGTTGCGGCGAGATCGATGGTGTGCAGCAAGGCGGAAAGCGGCATGGCGATGTCCTGCGCGATGGGGAGCCACACGATTCTTTCATGGATCGCCCGATGACGTTTTATCCTTCGGGTTAGCAACCTGGAATTCATCGCCGTTCCCCGAGCCGCAGAGCCCATCCCATGTCAACCCGCGACCGCCTCAAAACCTGGGCCCGGCGCATCAAGCGCGATGGCCTGACCCTCTGGTTCGCCGGCAAGCACCCCCGCACGCCCTGGCACGCCAAGGCGCTGGGCGTGTTCGTGGTGGCCTACGCGCTGAGTCCGATCGACCTGATTCCCGATTTCATCCCGGTGCTGGGTTATCTGGATGACGTGCTGTTGCTGCCGGGCCTGATCTGGCTGGCCATCAAGCTGTTGCCGCCAGATGTGCTGCGGGAATGCCGCAACCAGGCGGACGCGTGGATCCAGGCCAAGCGCGAAAAGCCGCGCAGCCGGGTGGGCGCGGTGGTGATCGTGGTGCTGTGGATGGCGGTGGTGACGGCAGTCGGCTACTGGCTATGGCGCTGACGCGGCACGCGGTTCAATCTTCCAGAAATCCAAGCGTGCGCAACTCCGCGATCGCGCCCAGCTCCTCGTCACGCCGCTTCTTCGGCGCGCCCAGGGATGCGGCCAGCAGCATGGCCGGCCGGTCGGATTCGTCGAAGGCGCAGTCGTGCAGGTGCAGGTCGTGGAAATGCGTGTCGCCCTTGTCCAGGGCCTTGCGGAATTCGTGGCCTTCGATCTTTTGCATGGAGCGTGCGTGTCAGTTGCGGCTGGCGGTGGCCAGGCGCAGCGCCAGCGCCAGGAACACCGATCCCAGTACGTACTGCGGCCAGCGCGACACGCGTTGGCGGCCGGCCCAGCGCCGGCTGAGCTGGTGCGCGGCCAGGATGACGGCGCCGTTGATGAACAGGCCGATGACGTTGAGGATGGTGGCCAGCACCAGGATCTGCAGGGCCACCGAGCCGTCCTGCGGGCGCACGAACTGCGGGAACAGCGCCAGCACGAACAGCGCCATCTTGGGGTTGAGCAGGTTGGTCAGCAGGCCTTGCAGGAAGACTTCGCGCACGGGCGAGCGGGCCCGGGCGGCATCGGGCATGTGCGACACGGGGCGCGAGCGGAACGCGCGCACGGCCAGGTACAGCAGGTAGAGCGCGCCGGCGAAGCGCACCGCGTCGTAGGCCATGGGCACCGCCACGAATAGCTGCGACAGGCCGAAGGCCGCCAGCAGCGCGTGGCAGTAGGTGCCGGCCTGGATGCCGGCCAGCGAGGCGAAGCCGGCGGCCCTGCCCTGCGCGGCGCTGCGAGAGGCGATCAGCAGCATGTCGGGGCCGGGCGTCATGGCCAGCGCGACGCAGGCGCCGCCAAAGAGGACGAGGGTGGCGGGGTCGAGCATGGAAGGTTCTTCGGCGGGCGGGGCGTGGACGGGGTCTTAGCGGGGCTGCTGGGGCAGGCTGCAACCGGTGTAGAACGTCTGGCAACTGGTGCCGCTGTCTTTTGCGCAGGTTTCCATGGCGCGCATGCGGGCCAGTTCTTCGCTGGCGGCGGTGGCGGAACGCACCATGACGCCGCTGCCCTTGGGCGACGGGCCGTAGGCGACCGCCACGCACTGGTCGCGGTAGCTGATGTTGATCTCGCAGCGGGCGCCGCCCTTGGCGGTGCATTGGGCCAGCGCGTCTTTTTCGGCCTTGGCCTTGCTGGCCCACTCGGCGGCGATGCCGATCACGCCCGAGGGCGCGTCATAGGCGACGGCGCCCCAGCGCTGGGCCTGGCGCGAGACCGGTGCGGACGGTCCGTCCGCGCGGATTTCGCCCGGGATCGGCACGCATTGCTGGCCGGGCGTGACGGCGCTGGGGGTGTAGCCGGCGGGGCAGCCGTGCTCGGCTTGCGCCGTGGCGGCGAATGACAGGTTCAGGGCGATGGCAAGGCAGGCAATGATCAGGGTACGCATGGGTCAACTCATTCGTTCGATAGACCGCCCAGCAGGGACAGGGCGGCGTCCAGCGACAGCACGGTCGTGCGTGACTCGAAAGCGGTCGCGAACAGGTGGTCGTGCACGACCGGGTCGGGGTCGTGGCAACAGTCCTTGACGGTCAGCAGGCGGTAGTCGGCGTCGCTGGCGTGGGCGATGGACGACAGCATGACGCCGGTGGAGGCGACGCCCACCATGATCAGGGTGTCGATGCCCTGGGCCGATAGCCGGGGTTGCAGGTCGGTGCCGAAGAACACGCTGGCGCGGTGGGCCAGGATGATGGGTTCGTCGTCGCGCCGGCCGAGTTCGGGCGAGACGCGGTCATGCACGAAGCGGCCCAGTTGTTTGATGCCCTGCCCGTTCTTGTTGCGCGGGCAGACTTCCGGGTAGCCAGGGCTGAAATGGATCTTGGCGAAGTAGACGCTTACACCGGCGCGGCGGGCGGCATCGCAAAGCTGCCGCGTATTGGCCAGCAGCGTGGGGGCGACCGCCGGGAACAGGTCCATGATGTCGGTCTGGTAATGCATGACCAGCAGGGCGCTGCGCGCCGGGGCGATGGCCAGGGGCTGGGCGGTCATGTGCCACTCCGCGAAGAGGTTCGTCATGACCTCTCAGTGTAGCGGCAGTCGCGCGGCGCCGGGGCGCGCATCGGGTGATCGACCCGCGCGCCTTCCGCGTTGTCGCTTATTTCTCGGTGTACTGCTTGCCGGCTGCGTCGTAGACGTAGGTGACCGCGTCGGCCGCGCCCAGTTGGCGGGTCTTGCCCGGGCCGGCGATCTCGGTGCCGCTGGGGGTGACGGTGAGTTTCGGCATGTCGCTGCCCGGCTGCGCGGCGAAGGTCAGCTTGCCGGTTTTGGCGACACAGGGCATCACGTCGCCGTCGGCGCAGGCGGCGCTGTTGTCGTCGCCGGTGAGGATGCTGCCGACGTAGGTCCAGACCTTGTCCTTGAGTTCGTCGCGCGGGCCGATGTTGAAGACGAACAGCGCGTAGCCCTCGAAGCTGGTGCCGTTGTCGAAGCCTTGCGTCGGCACGGCCAGCATCAGCTTGCCGGCGGGCGTGCGGTATTCGAGCGGCTTGCGCCGGGTGTCGACGGCCTCGGGCCGTTCATAGGCGCCGAACATGCCGATGGTGTGCTCCATGCCGCGGAATTTCCAGGGGCGTTCGGCGCTGGAGCCGGTCAGGGTGAAGGTGGCTTCGGCCAGGTTGACCTGGGTGTCGGGGCCGGCTTCGTCCTCGCCGGGTTGGCCGTAGCGCTCGCGGGTGTCCCAGGTGAAGCCGGTGAAGTACTGCGTGCCGTTCAGTTCGAAGGCGTGGCCGAACCAGTAGGTGGCGATGCTGCCGTTGGCCACCTCGTACGAATCGGCGCCTTTGCCGTCGATCTGGTAGATGGCGTACATCACCGTGGGCGCGTCGGGCGGGGTGACGGCGGCGGCCTGGGCGGTTTGCGCGGCCTGGGCCGCCGACAGTTTGCCAGCAGCGGCGGGCTCGGCGGCGCGGGCCGCGCCGGCGCCCGCGCCCGCGCCGAACGCGGCCAGGGTGGCGGCGACCAGGCTGGCCAGGGCGACACGCAGTAGCGGGCGGCCAGAGGAATCGCGGGCGTTCAGACGCGTTTTCATGTGAGGTGGGGTCTCGTCGGTCCTTGGGGATGCACCGGTCGCGCGTGGTGCGGCGCCATCTTAGTGGCGCGCCGCTGTTCGCGTCGCACAACAGTTTGCCAATTGTGTCCGTTTGCCAATGGCGCAAGCGCCGCGGCCGGGGGGCCGTGGCGGACGCGCTCCGGGTCCGCGAGGCCTTCAAGGCAGCTAATGTTGAGTATTAGATTTACTTAAGGTGCCGGCATTTCTTTGACCGGGCATCGCCGCATTTTTAGCATCCCTGATAGGAGACAACATGGGCGCGCTGAAGAACGATTCGAGCCTGGACATCCGCATGCTGCGCATCTTCGCCGCGGTGGCATCCGCCGACAGCCTGTCGGCGGCGGCCCAGGCGCTGAACATCACGCAGTCGGCCGTGTCGCAGACCATTTCCCAGATCGAGAGCACGCTGGGCATGCGGGTGCTGGACCGGTCGCGCCGGCCCTACCGGCTGACGCCGGCCGGCGTGACGCTGCATCGGCAGTCGCGCCAGATCGTGGATGACGTGGACCGGCTGATCTCGCAGGTGCGCGAGGCGGACTTGATGAACCGGCCCGCGATCCGCATCGGCATGATCGACTCGTTCGCGGCCACGACGGGGCCGGCCATCGTCAAGCGGCTGACGCAAAGCGCCAGCCAGGTGCTGGTGTGGTCGGGGCTGGCCTATGGCCACGCCCAGGCGCTGCTGAACCGGCAGGTTGACATCATCGTCACCACCGACGCCCTGGACGATGTGGACGGCCTGGCGCGGCGCGCCATCCTGACCGAGCCGTTCGCGCTGGTGGTGCCGGCGGCGCGCGCCGATGCGTTTGCGCGCATGGACCTGCGCCAGGCGGCCCAGGCCGCGCCGTTCATCCGCTTCAGCGGCCGTTCGCATTTCGGCGCCATGATCGAACGCCATATGCGCCGTTGCAGCGTGACCGCGCCGCCGTTCCTGGAGATCGACACCAGCGATGTGGTGATGGCGATGATCGCCGCCAATCTGGGCTGGGCCCTGATGACGCCGCTGTGCCTGCTGCAGGGCCGCTCCTGGCTCGACCGGGTGGCGGTGCTGCCGCTGCCGGGGCCGGGCCTGGCGCGCACGCTGCACCAGGTATCGCGGCAGGACGAATTCGGAGAGATGGCCGATATGTTCTGGCAGATCAGCCGCACGGCGCTGGAGACGGAGATCTTCCCCCAGGTGGGGGCGCGGCTGCCTTGGCTGGGGCGGCAGATGCGGCTGTGTTGACCGGCCGCGCCAGCGCCGGGATGGCGCGGCGAATGGACAGGAAAGCGGGCCCCTGGGCCGCGCACACGCACGTGTGCATGCTGTCCCCACCAGGGGCCTTTGCCTGGGGCGGCACACGATAACAAGGGAGAAGGACATGCAGGAGACAAGACGCAGATTCATCCAAGGCGCCGCCATGAGCGCCGCGGCCCTGGCGCTGCCGCTGGCCGGACGGGCCCGGGCGGCGCAGGCGCAGGCCGTCCGCTACGGGGGATCGGCCTGGCTGGGCCACTATCCGGCCTGGCTGGCGATCCAGGCCGGCTACTTCAAGCAGGAGGGGCTGGACGTGGGCTGGGAGTCGTTCGGCACCACGTCGGCGCGTGTCAGTGCGTTGCTGTCGGGCAATATCGATATGGCGGTCACGGCGGCGCCGGCGGCCCTGGCGGTCATGTCGCGCGGCTCGCGCCATTTCGCCATCATCGGCGTGCCGGAGAACTTCGGCCGGGTCGAAGGCCTGATCGTGCGCGATGGGGTGCAAGGCCTGCAGGACCTGAAGGGCAAAAAGATCGGTGTGACCTTTGCCTCCAGCGCGCACCTGCTGGTGCTCAATCTGCTGGAACAGGCGGGGCTCAAGCCCGGCAAGGACGTGACGGTGTTGAATGTGCCCGCGCCGGAGATGCCGGCGGCCTTCCAGGCCGGCCAGATCGACGCCGCCGCCGCATGGACGCCGCAGTTCAATGCCATCCGCGCCATGCCTGGCGCGCGGCTGCTGGCCGACGATACCCGGTTCTCGCTCTACCAGGCGTATGGCGTCACCCCGGGGCCCGATGTGCTGGTGGCGCGCCGCGCGTTCCTGGACAAGCATCCCGAGGCCGTCAGGCGCTTTCTCAAAGCGTACTTCCGCGCCAACGAGCAATTGCGCGGGCAACCGGACAGCACGGTGGCGGCGCTGATGCCATTGACCAAGCTGGCGCCCGCCGATCAGCTTGAAATGGTCAAGGGCGCCGACTGGTATGGCGCCGCCGAGCAGGCGGCGCTGCTGGCCCCGGGGGGTAAATACATCGACGGCCTGCAGAAGCTGGCGGAAATGATGGTGCGCTACGGGCAGATCGACAAGGCGCCTGCCGTGCGCGACTGGGTCGATCCCGCCTATCTGTAGGCGGCGCCGCTGCCGTCCACCGACGATTGAATCCGGCGGGCGCGCGCCGCGCGCCTGCCCTTGTGCCAGGAATTGAACGATGAATGTCTCTTACCGCCAGCGTCGTCCGGACCTGCTGTTGATCAGCAGTGTGTCCGTGATTGCGCTGCTGTTGTTCTGGGAAGGCGCCTGCCGCCTGCAATGGGTGGATGCGCTGTTCCTGCCCTCGCCCTCGTCCGTCTTCGCCCGCATGGCCGGGATGTGGGACCAGGGCGTGCTGATGGGCCATATTCTGGCGTCCGCGCGCCGGGTCATGGTGGGTTTCGCGGCGGCCACGGCGCTGGCGATTCCCCTGGGTATCTTTCTGGGCACGTCGTTGCGCGCACGCGCCGCTTTCGACCCCATCCTGTCGTTCCTGCGGCCATTGCCCTCGATGAGCTGGATTCCGCTGTCGCTGCTGTGGTTCGGCATTACCGAAACGCAGAAGTACAGCATCGTGTTCATGGGCACGTTCGCACCGGCGTTGCTGTATGTGATCGAAGCGACGCGCAATATCGATCCGCTGCTGATCCGCGCCGCCCGCAATCTCGGCGCCTCGCGGCCGCAAGTGATGCGCATGGTGATCCTGCCGGCCAGCCTGCCGCAGATCTTCAGCGGCTTCAAGGTGATCCTGGGGCTGTCATGGACCTGCGTCATTTCCGCCGAGCTGGTTGCCGCCAAGGAAGGCCTGGGCTTTCTCATCATGAACGGCAAGGAATTCTTCCAGACCGACACGGTGGTGCTGGGCATGGCGTTGATCAGCGTCACGGTGCTGGTGACCGACGTGGTCTTCCGAGTGATTGAAAACAGGGTGTTGGCATGGTCGCGTTGAACGGCACGGTGAACGATACGATGATCTCCATCGAAGGCATTTCCAAGTCCTTTGGATCCTTTCACGCCTTGCAGGGTGTCGATCTGCAGGTCAGGCGCGGCGAATTCCTGGTGGTGCTGGGCGCGTCGGGGTGCGGCAAGTCGACGCTGCTCAATCTGATTACCGGCTTCGAGAAACCCAGCGCGGGGCGCATCGTGGTCAATGGCCGCGAGGTGCGCGACGTCGATCCGCATTGCGGCATGGTGTTCCAGCAGTATGCGCTGTTCCCCTGGCTGAGCGTGGCGGAGAACGTCGCCTTCGGGCTCAAGCTCAAGGGCGTGCCCGCCGCCGAACGGCGGGAGACCGCCCAGCGGTTCATCGAGATGGTGGGCCTGAAGGGCTTCGAGAGCGCCTACCCGAAGGCTCTGTCCGGCGGCATGCGGCAGCGCGTGTCGATTGCGCGGGTGCTGGCCAACGACCCCGACGTCATCCTGCTGGACGAACCCTTTGCCGCGCTGGATGCCATGACCCGGCAGGTGCTGCAGGAAGAACTCACGCGCATCTACGAGCGCAGCGGCAAGACCATCATCTTCATCACGCACTCCATCGACGAGGCGCTGTTGCTGTCGAACCGCATGGTCATCATGAGCGCGCGCCCGGGACGGGTGGCCTGCGACATCGCCAATGACCTGCCCTACCCGCGCAACGCCGACGCGCAGCTCTCGCCGCGCTATATCGAGCTCAAGTCGCAGATCTGGAGCATCGTGCAGAACGAAGTCATGCGCAGCCTGCAGGCGCGCGCCGACCAATGATCCGTCAACCGCAACACTGAAGCCATCATGCCTCACCCATCAGGGCCATCGCAGACTTATCCCCAATACCAGAGCGGTTCGGGCTGGAACGCCATGCTGCCGCGCCGCGCTCCGCGCGAGACGGCGCCGCCGCACAGCCGCTTCGGGCATGTGATCGTCGGCGCCGGCTACACCGGGCTGGCGGCCGCGCGGCGGCTGGCCGAACTGCGGCCGCAGGAACCCATTCTGGTGCTCGATGCCACAGTGGCCGGCGAAGGTTCCGCCGGCCGCAACTCGGGCTTTCTGATCAACCTGCCGCACAACACGCGCATGAGCGGCCACCACAGCCCCTTGCAGGTGGCGCGCAAGCAGATCGCCATGTACCAGAGCGGGCTGGACTGGCTGGCGCAATTGGCGCAGCAGGGCGGTTTCGATTGCGGCTGGGACGTTGCCGGCAAGTACCACGCGGCGGCCACGGCGCGGGGGCGCAGGAACCTGGACGGCTCGCTGGCGCAGTATCGCGATTGGGGCGTGGCGTACACGGAACTGGATCGCGAGGCATTGCACCAGCGCCTGGGAACCCGCTATTACGAGTTCGGGTACCACTCCATGAACAACGTTTTCGTGCAGCCGGCCGCGCTGATCCGCGGACTGGCCGACACCTTGCCCGGGAACGTCTGGCTCATGGAGAACAATCCGGTGCAGGCGATAAGCGGCGGCGGGCCGTACACCGTGCGCACGCGCGGCGGGCAGTTCGTGGCCGATAACGTGGTGCTGGCCAACAACGCGTTCGCGCGCAAGCTGGGGTTCCTGCGCAGCCGGCTCATCACCATCTACACCTATGCCGGGGTTACGCCGGTGCTGGCGCCGGCGCAGTTGGCGCTGTTGGGCGACCGGGATCAATGGGGGGTGATCCCGGCCAATCGCCTGGGCACGACGCTGCGCCGCATCGACGGCGGCCGCTTCATGGTGCGCAGCGCGTATTCGTACGAGACCGAGCAGCCGCTGGAACGCATGGCGCAATTGCTGCGCGATTCGTTTCAGCGCCGCTATCCCGAGCTGGCCTCGCATGCATTTGAATATGTCTGGAGCGGTTCCACGGCGTTGACGGGCAACGGGGCGTCTTTTGTGGGTCAGATCCAGCCGGGCCTGTATGCGGCGGTGGGCTGCAATGGCGCGGGCGTCATCAAGGGCACGATCCACGGCAAGTTGCTGGGCGAGTTGCTGGCGGGCAGGCGCAGCCCGATGCTGGACGACCTGGCCGCCTTCGAACGCCCGAACTGGCTGCCGCCCGATCCATTGCGGCGGATCGGCGTGATGATAGCGATCGCGCGGCAAGCCCGGCAGGCCGGACTGGAGCGCTGAACGCCGCCCGCTGCCGCGCGCGGCGGTCCGGCCCGTGTCTCAAGGGCCGGCGTCGCTGGCCGGCAGCGCCGCGGCCTGCTCGCGCAGCACGAATTTCTGCACCTTGCCGGTGGAGGTCTTGGGCAGGGCGCCGAACACCACGGTGCGCGGCGTCTTGAAGCGCGCCAGGTGTTCGCGGCAATAGGCGATCAGCTCATCGGCGCTGCGCGATGCGCCCGCTTTCAACGTGACGAAGGCGCAGGGCGTTTCGCCCCACACCGCATCGGGGCGCGCCACCACGGCGGCTTCCAGCACGTCGGGGTGGCGATACAGCACGCTTTCGATTTCGACGGTGGAGATGTTCTCGCCGCCCGAGATGATGATGTCCTTGGCGCGGTCCTTGATCTCGATGTAGCCGTCGGGGTGCACCACGGCCAGGTCGCCGGAATGGAACCAGCCGCCGGCGAACGCTTCGGCGGTGGCCTCGGGGTTGCGCAGGTAGCCTTTCATGAGGGTATTGCCGCGCAGCATGATCTCGCCCAGCGTGGCGCCGTCGGCCGGCACCGGCTGCATCGCGGCGTCCATCACTTGCACGGCTTCGACGTTGAGCTTGCGCACGCCGATGCGGGCCTTGAGCGCGGCGCGCTCGGCCAGGGGGCGTTGATCCCATTCCTCGTGCCAGGCGCAGTTGATCGACGGGCCATAGGTTTCGGTCAGGCCATACAGGTGGGTGACGGCCACGCCCAGTTGTTCCATCGCTTCGATGATGGCGGCGGGCGGCGCGGCGCCGCCGGTCATGGCCTGCACGCGATGCGCGGCGCGGTGACGCACATCGGCGGGGGCGTTGACCAGCATGTTCAGCACCACGGGGGCGGCGCAGAAGAAGCCGACCTGGTGGCGGCGGATGGCCTCGAAGATGGCGGCCGGCTCCACGCGCCGCAGGCAGACGTTGGTGCCGGCCAGCGCCGCCAGGGTCCACGGAAAGCACCAGCCGTTGCAGTGGAACATGGGCAGCGTCCACAGGTAGACCGCATGCGGCGGCATGCCGCAGGCCAGCACGTTGCCGGTGGCGTTGAGATAGGCGCCACGATGGTGGTAGAGCACGCCCTTGGGGTTGCCGGTGGTGCCCGAGGTGTAGTTCAGGCACAGGTTGTCCCATTCGTCCCGCGGTCCTTCCCAGGGCGCGTCGGCCGGGTGCGCGGCGAGCCAGGCTTCATATTCGGCGTCGCCCAGGTCGCCGTGGGGGCCGGCGTATTCGCTGTCTTCGATGCGCACGGTGCGCGGCGGCGCGGGCAGGTGACCGAGCACTTCGCGCACCAGGGGGGCGTATTCGCTGTCGTACAGCAGCATGCTGGCGCCGCCGTGTTCCAGGATGAACGCCAGCGTGCGCGCGTCCAGGCGGGTGTTGAGCGCGTTCAGCACGGCGCCGGCCATCGGCACGCCGAAGTGCGCCTCGTAGAGGGCCGGCGTGTTGGGCGCCAGCACCGCCACCACGTCGCCGCGGCGCACGCCCCAGGCGGTGAGCGCGGCGGCCAGTTGCCGGCAGCGTCCATAGGTGGCGCGCCAGCTTTGGCGGGCATCGCCGTGCAGTAGCGCGGCGCGCTCCGGGTAGACGGCGGCGGCCCATTGCAGGAAGCCGAGCGGTGTCAGCGGCTGGTGGTTGGCGGCGTTGCGCGGTAGTGCGTCGCTGGACGATGCGGTCATGATGCGCTCCTAGTGGCCGGCGGCGGCCAGGCGTGCGGATTCGCGTTGCGCGGCCTGCCAGCCGAGCGCGGCCAGCGGTTCGACGCGCGCGCCCATCTCCAGCGCGTCCGTGGCGGCGGCATTGCCGGCGCGGGCCCGGGCATACACGCCTTGCAGGATCGCGGCGATGCGAAAGAAGCTGTAGGCCAGGTAGAAATCCCAATTGGGCGGCGGCGCAATGCCGCGTGCGTCGCAATAGGCGCGCACGAATTCGGCTTCGCCGGGAATGCCCAGCGCCGCCAGGTCCAGGCCGGCGATACCGCGCCACAGGGCCGGCGGGATGCGCCAGCACATGCAGTGATAGGCCAGGTCCGCCAGCGGGTGGCCCAGCGTGGACAGTTCCCAGTCCAGCAGCGCAATGGCGCGCGGGGCGTCGGGCGCGAACACCAGGTTGTCGATGCGGTAGTCGCCGTGCACCAGGCGGGTCTGGTCGTCCCGCGGCAGATGTTGCGGCAGCCAGTCGATCAGCGCGTCCATGGCGGCGATGGGCGTGGTCTCGGTGTCGCGGTACTGGCGGGTCCAGCGCGCCACCTGGCGCGCGAAATAGTCGCCAGCCTTGCCGTAGTCCGCCAGCCCGACGGCGGCCGGTTCCACGGCGTGCAGCGCGGCCAGCACGCGGCCAGTCTCGGCGTAGAGCGCGGCGCGCTCGGCGGGCGCCAGGCCGGGTAGCGCGGGGTCCATGAAAACGCGGCCGCGGGCGTAGCTCATCAGGTAGAACGGCGTGCCGACGATGGTGGGGTCGGCGCAGTAGTGCAGCATCGCCGGCACCGGCACCGCGGTGCCGGCCAGCGCGGCCATGACGCGGTATTCACGGTCGATGGCGTGGGCCGACGGCAGCAGCGCGCCGGGCGGCTGCTTGCGCAGCACGCGCGCGCCGCTGGCGTCTTGTAGCAGATAGGTCGGGTTGGACTGGCCGCCGGTCAAGGCCCGCGCGCGCAGGCCGTCGGCGTTGCCCAGGCCTTGCGCGGACAGGTAGGCGGCCAGCGCGGGCAGCCAGTCGGGGGCGGCGCCGGGCGTGGCGTTGGCGGCTTGATCGGGTGTACTCATACCAGCGCCTTGCGCGGCGCGTCCGCGGCGTCCCACTGCCAGAACGCGTCGCCCTGGTCCATCAGGTGGCGCGCCAGCACCATCTTGTGGACTTCGGAGGCGCCGTCCACCAGCCGCGCCTGGCGCGCGTAGCGGTAGATCCATTCCAGCGGCGTGTCCTTGGAATAGCCGCGCGCGCCGTTCAGTTGCAGGGCAGTGTCGACAACCTTGTGCAGGGTTTCCGACACGACGATCTTGGCCATGGAGATCTCCTTGCGCGCGAAGTCGCCCTGGTCCAGGCGCGCGGCGGCGCGCATGGTGAGCAGGCGGCCGATCTCGATCTGCATGGCGGCGTCGCCCAGCAGCCATTGCACGCCCTCGCGGTCGGCCAGCTTCTGGCCGAAGCTGCTGCGTTCGCCGACATAGTCCACCGCCACCGCCATGGCGCGCCGCGCCAGGCCGAGCCAGCGCATGCAGTGGGTCAGGCGCGCCGGGCCCAGGCGGATCTGCGTCAGCTTGAGGCCGTCGCCCACTTCCATCAGGCGGTTCTCGTCGGGGATTTCGAGGCCGTCGAATTCCAGTTCGCAATGGCCGCCGTGTTCTTCCGGACCCATGATGGGGATGCGGCGCACGATGCGCCAGCCGGGCTGGTCGGCGTCGAACAGGAAGGCCGACAGGCCCTTGCGGGCGTCGTCCGAGGTGCGCGCGATCAGGATGAAATGCTGCGCCGCGCCGGCGCCGGTGATGAACCACTTGCGGCCGTGGATCAGCCACTTGTCGCCCTGGCGCGTGGCGGTGGTGCGCATCATCGACGGGTCCGAGCCGCTGCCGGGGTTGGGTTCGGTCATCACGAAGGACGAGCGCACCTTGCCGTCGATGATGGGTTGCAGCCAGCGGTCCTGCTGGTCGGGCCGCGCCACCTGCGCCAGCACGCGCATGTTGCCGTCGTCGGGGGCGGCGGCGTTGAAGGCGGCCGGGCCGAAGATGGAGCGGTTCATCTCTTCGTAGCAAGCGGCCAGGCCCACCATCGGCAGGCCCTGGCCGCCGCGATTGCGGGGCATCTGCAGGGCCCACAGGCCGGCCTCGCGGGCCCTGGCGCGCACGCGGTCCAGCAGGGCTTCGTCGATGTTCTCGTGGTCATCGTAGTTGGCGCGGTCGGCCTCCAGCGGAATCAGCTCGCGGTCGACGAAGGCGCGCACGCGCTGGCGGTAGTCTTCCAGTTCGGGGGGCAGCGAAAAATCCATGGCGGGGTCTCCGGATGGGGATGCGGGTTCAGAGCGAGCTGGCCAGGTGGCCGCCGTCGACGTCGATGACCGCGCCCGTCATGTAGGCGGAGGCATCGGAGGCCAGCAGCAGCAAGGGGCCGTCCAGGTCCTGCGGCGTGCCCAGGCGGCGCTGCGGGATGCGCTTGACCAGGGCCTGGCCGGCGGGCGTGGCGAAGAAGTCGCGGTTCAGGTCGGTGCCGATGTAGCCGGGCGCCAGCGCGTTCACGCGGATGCCGTGGCGGGCCCATTCCAGCGCCAGGGCGCGGGTCAGGTGCAGCAGGCCGGCCTTGGCCGCGGTGTAGGCGGCCACGTGCGAGGCCACGCGCTGGCCCAGGATCGAGGCGATGTTGACGATGGCGCCGGGCCGGCCGTGGCCGTGGAAGTGGCGCGCGGCGCATTGGGCCACGCGCCACGCGCCGTTCAGGTTGACGTCGATCAGGCCGGTCCACTCGTCTTCGCTGATCTCCAGCGCCGGGCGCGTCATGGCGATGCCGGCGTTGTTGATGACGATGTCGATAGGTCCGAGCGCCTGCTCCGCCTGCGCGAATGCCGCCTGCACGCTGTCCGGTTGGGTGACGTCCATGGCCGCGACGCAGGCCTGGCCGCCCTGGGCGCGGATTTCGGTTGCCAGGGTTTCGCCCAGTTCGGTCCGGCGGCCGCACAAGGCTACGCGCGCCCCGGCCTCGGCCAGGCGCAGCGCGAAGTGGCGGCCCAGTCCGCTGTAGGCGCCGGTGACCAGCGCGGTCTTGGATTTCAGGTCTTCAAACATCGGTGCGTCTCCTTTGTTTGTCTGCTGGCGGCATCACGCCGCCTCGCGGGCGGGATGAAGCTCGACCAGCGCGTCCACCGCCACCGCGCCCTGCCCCTCGGCGCCAACCATCACCGGGTTGATGTCGACCGACGCAAGGCGCGGGCCGGCCGCCAATGCGTAGCGGCCCAGCGCCACCGCCTGTTGCGCCAGGGCCTGCAGGTCGGCGGGCGGATCGCCGCGCACCCCTTGCAGCAGCGCGCCGATGCGCAGGCCGCGCAGCTTTTCGACCACTTGCGCGGCGTCGAACGGCGGCATCAGCACCGCCACGTCGCGCAGCGCCTCGACGTACTTGCCGCCGCTGCCGATCATGACGACTGGCCCCAGCACCGGATCAACGCGCGCGCCCAGCGCGCATTCGTGCAGGCCGCGCCGCATCCGCGCCACCAGCCAGGCGCCATCGCGAACATCCAGCTTACCCAAGGTTTGGGCCTGATGGGCAAACGCCGTGCGCAACGCGGCTTCGTCGTTCAGCCCCAGCGCCACCAGCCCGTGCTCGGATTTGTGGGGCAATTGCGCCGAGCAGGCTTTCAGGGCGACCGGCGCGCCGATGCGGCGCCAGGCGGCGACGGCTTCATCCGCCGTGTGGCAGACGGCATGCTCGATCACCGCCAGCCCGTTGGCGGCCAGCAGGGCGAGACTGGCGGCTTCGGAAAGGAAGCCGCCGGCCGCATCCAGCGTCGGGTCGGCCGCCGCCGCGCCTTGCATGCCGGGCGTCGCGGTGTCGCGTTCGCGCAGCCGGCGCAGACGCAACAGCGCCGACAACGCGTCCATCGCCTGGATCTCGTCGGCGTACACCGGCAGGCCATGCGCGCGGAAGGTCGCGGCCACGTTGTCCTGCCAGGCCACCACCACCACCGGCTTTGAAGCGGATCGCGCAAAGCCGGCCGCATCCGTCGCGAAAGAATCGACGTCGTAGCCGCGCCCAGCCACCGGGATGTCCAGCAGGAACATGTCGGCCGCCGGGTCGGCGCCGATTACAGGCAGCACCTGGCCGAACAGGCCGTTGTTCGACAGCAGCGCGGCGGTGATGTCCACGGGGTTCACGGTGGTGGCATAGCCGGGCAGGCGCTCGGCCAGCGCCTGTTGGGTGGCGTCGGCCAGCGGCGCGATCTCCAGGCCGCGTTCGGCGGCTGCGTCCGAGGCCAGCACGCAACTGGCGCCGGAGTTGCTGACCACCACCACGCGCGGGCCTTGCGGCAAGGGGCAGCGCAGGGCCAGCTCGGCGTAGCGCACCAGTTCCTGCGGATCGCGCGCCCGCAGGATGCCGTGGTGCTCGAAGAAAGCATCCACCGCGCGGTCCTCGTTGGCCAGCGCGCCGGTATGCGAGGCCGCGGCGCGCGCGCCGGCCTCGGAGCGGCCCGACTTGACCACGATCAGCGGCACGCCGCGCGCCCGCGCCAGCGCCGCCGCCTCGGCCAGGGGGCCGGCCTCGCGCAGCGATTCCAGGTACAGCAGCACGCAGCCGACTTCCGGATCGCGCAGCGTCGCGCAGGCCAGTTCGGCGACCGACACGTCGGCCTCGTTGCCGGTGGCGTGCACGTGGCGCACGCCGATGCCGCGCTGGCGCAGCAGGCCGTAGACCATGGCGCACATGCCGCCGCTCTGGCTGATGACCGCCACCGGCCCGTCGCCCGGCGCCACCTCCAGGAACATGGTGGAGAAGCTGGCGATGGCGCCGTTGCCGAAGTTGGCCAGGCCCTGCGAGTTGGGGCCGACGATGCGCATGCCGGCGGCGCGGGCGCGCGCCGTCATCGC
This sequence comes from Achromobacter sp. 46006, assembly GCF_059761975.1. Lineage (NCBI taxonomy): Bacteria > Pseudomonadati > Pseudomonadota > Betaproteobacteria > Burkholderiales > Alcaligenaceae > Achromobacter > Achromobacter sp. 46006. The sequence continues at coordinate 56,005 of NZ_JCBANN010000023.1, read as the reverse complement.
ATCCTGCAGGGCGCGGCCGGCTTCGCCGGTTTCCGAGAAGCCGGCCGAGATGACGATGGCCGCCGCAACGCCCAGCGCGGCGCAGTCATCCACGGCCCGCACCGCCTGTTCGCCCGCCACCGCCACGATCGCCAGGTCCGGGGCCACGGGCAAGGCCGCCAGGCTGGGCCAGGCGCGTTCGCCCTGGACCTCGGCGCGTTGCGGATTGATCGGGTACAGCGTGCCCGCATAGCCGTGGCGCCGCATGTAGTGGATGGGCCGGCCGCCGATCTTGTCCGGATTGTCGGAGGCGCCGACGATGGCGATCGAGGCCGGATCGAGCAGGCGCGCGAGGCCGATGTCGGCGGTGGGTACAGAAGCCATGAAACTCCCCAAGGTAGGATGAAGGCGGGCGCGGGGTCAGTTGACCGTGGCGCCGGAAGTCTTGACCACGCCGGCCCATTTCTTGATCTCGGCATCGAGGAAGCGCGCCGTGTCGGCGGGCGTCTTCCATTCCGAGGCGAAGCCCTGGGCCGCGAATTTCTGCTGGATGTCGGGGCGGCCCAGCACCTTTTGCAGGGCGCCGTTCAGACGCTGCACCACCGGGGCCGGCGTGCCGGCGGGGGCCAGCAGCCCGTTCCAGGCGGTGGCCTGGTAGCCGGGCAGCCCGGCTTCGGCCACGGTGGGCACATCGGGCGCGGCCGGCGAACGGCGGGCGCCGGTAACGGCAAGCGCCTTGAGCTTGCCGCCCTTGACGTAGGGCATCGACGACAGCATGGTGTCGAACATGATGTCGGCCTGTCCGCCCATGACATCGGTCAGTGCCGGCGCGCTGCCGCGATAGGGCACATGCACCATGCGCACGCCGGCCATGGCGTCGAACAGTTCCGCCGCCAGGTGCGTGGACTGGCCGTTGCCCGACGAGGCGAAGGTCAGCTTGCCCGGCGTCGATTTGGCCAGCGCGATCAGTTCGGCCACGTTGGAAGCGGGCAGGTCCGGCCGGGCAACGATCACCAGCGGGCCGGCGGTCAGTAGCGATACCGGGGCAAAGCTCTTGCGGGTGTCGTAGTTCAAGTTCTTGAACAGCGACATGTTGATGGCGTGGGCGGTAGTCGCCAGCAGCAGCGTGTAGCCGTCGGGCGCGGCCTTGGCCACCATGTCGGCGCCGATGTTGCCGCCCGCGCCCGAGCGGTTGTCGACGATGATGGTCTGCTTCAGTTCGTCGCCCAGGCCCTGGGCGACCACGCGGGCCACGATGTCGGTGGGGCCGCCCGGCGGGTAGGGCACCACCAGGGTGATGGGTTTGGCGGGCCAGTCCTGGGCGGCCGAGGCGGCGGCTGCCACCAGGGAAAGCGCGGCCAGGGCCGTGCGGCATGCTGCGATTGCGCGCATGATTGTCTCCTCCGTCGTGCGGATAGGTTGTTCTGCTTGGGGATGGTGTTGCCGGCGGCGCTTCAAGGCGGCCGGCGCGCCTCGAAACCGAGCAATGCGCGGCCATCGATCGTGATCGCGCGGCCCTGGACCTGCTGGCCGAGCGAGATGCCGGCGTCGGCATGGCCCATCAGCACCGCGCCCTCTTCCAGGCGCACCAGCACCAGCACGTAGGGCACGTGCGCGCGCCAGAAGGCATCGGGCGCGCGGTGGATCTCGGTGCGCGCCAGCACTTGGCCCGCGCCGCTGCTGCGCCGCCATGGCAGATTGGTGCCGCCGCAATGGGCGCAGGCATAGGGACGCAGGGCCCACCACGCGCCGCAGTCTTCGCAGCGCTGCAGAACCAGGGGATCGCGCGTGCTCATCGCTTGTCCTCCGCCTGCAATATCAGGCTGACGTGGGCCGACAGCACACCGCCGTCCGCATGCACCAGGGCGCAGCGCGGCGCGCCCGCCTGCCGCGATCCGGCCCGGCCGGCCAATTGTGTCCAGGCTTCGGCGACGTGCGCCATGCCGCCGGCCACGCCGGAATGCCCGAACGACAGCAGCCCCCCGTGGGTGTTGAGCGGCAACGGCCCGGCGGCGTCGAAATCGCCGCGCCGCGCCCGATCCGCGGCGCCGCCACGGGGCGCGAAACCCAGTTCTTCCAGCAACATGGCCAGCGTGATGGTGAAGGAATCGTAGATGCCCAGGTAGTCGACCTGGTCTTGCGCGATGCCGGCATCGGCGTAGGCGTGCCGGAGCGACCGCGCCGCGCCCGTGTCGAGGATGTCGCGCAGCGCCGACAGGTGCTGGTGGCGATGGGCCTGCCCGGCGCCGCTGATGCGCACCGGCCCAGCGTCCGCGCCCACCACCAGCGCCACCGCGCCGTCGGAAATCGGGCAGCAGTCCAGCAGGTGCAGCGGGGTGGCGATAGGCCGCGACGCGAGCACCTGCTCGACGCTGACAGGCTCGTTCTGGTGTGCATGGGGGTGGCTGGCGGCATGGCGCCGCATCAGCGCGGCCAGCTCGGCCAGGTCTTCGCGCCGGGTGCCGGTCCGGTGCATGTAGGCTGAAGCCAGCAGCGCGTAATAGGCCGGCACCGACGCGCCGTTGGGCACCTCGGTATCGGCTTCGCCGACCTGCGCCAGCGTCTGGATGGAGGCATCGACGGCCTGGCCGGTCAGGCGGTTCTCGCCCGCCAGCACCAGCACGCGGCGGCAGCGGCCCGCCCGCACCAGTTCGCGCGCCAGCATCGCCATGGCCGCGCCGGTGGCGCCGCCCATCTGCATGCCGTGGGCGTAGTGCGGGTCCAGGCCCAGCTTTTCGCTGAGCAGGGTGGCCAGCATCAGATGCGGGAAGGTGGTGGCGTAGCCGCACAGCACGCCGTCGATATCGCCGCGGCGCAGGCCGGATTGCGCCAGCGCGGCGTTGGCGGCCTCGGCCATCAGGTCCAGGGCCGAGCGGCCTTCGTGGCGGCCGAAGCGTGTGGTGGCCGCGGCCAGCAGGTAGGCGTGGCGGAGGTCAGGCATGGGGCATCCAGGCGCGTTCGATGGCGCGGGCTTCGGCGGCCAGGGCCTGGGCCAGTTCGTGTTCGCGCGATTCGATGCGCTCGCTCAAGGCCGCCACGCTCAGCGCGGCGATGGCGCGGCCGCTGGGGCCGCGCACGGCCACGCCCAGGCCGCCCATCTTTTCCACCACCACGTCCAGTAGCATGGCGTGGCCGAGCTTGCGGGCGCGCGCCGTCATCTGTTCCAGCAGCCGCACCGGATAGCGCGGGTAGCGTTCCTGCAACCGCTGGTGCACCGGCGGCAGCACCGCCTGGGCTTCGTTCTCGTCCATGGCCGCCAGCAGCGCCAGGCTGCCGGCGCCGATGCCGAGCGGTCGGCGGCTGCCGACCTCCAGGTAGTTGGCGCGGATCGGATAGTCGCCGAAGCACAGGTCCAGGCAGACCGACTCCCAGCCGGTCGGCAGCGACAGGATGACGGTGTCGCCGAACCTGCGCGCCAGGCGGATCAGCGCGGGCCGCGCCAGCGCCCGCAGATCAAGGCCGTCGACCATGGCGTGGTGCATGGCGTAGACCTGCGGCCCCAGCATGTAGTGCTTGGTTTCCGGGTCTCGCTCCACGAAACTCTCGGCTTCCAGGTCCTTCAGGATGCGCAGCGCCGTGGACACGTCCAACTGCGCCGCCTGGGCGATGTCGGTCAGGCGCTGGACGCGCCGGTTCGACAGGCTGGCGAGGACGCGACAGACCTTTTTCGTGGCGGAAACCAGGGTTGCATCTGGTGAAGACATGGCAGCGGCATGACCCGATGGCTGAACATGGTCACAAGATAGGCAGGCCCGCGAAGTGGGTAAAGTTGCGTCGCAACAAATTTTCGCCCAGCAACAATCGCGGTTTTGCCGGCAATGCGGCCGGGGTCAGGCCGGTTCGGCTTCCGGATGCAGCGAACGCAGCCTGCGCAGCTCCGGGAACCAGTGCATCCACAGCCCCGCCACCGCGATGGTGCCCAGCCCGCCCACCACCACCGCCGGCACCGCGCCCAGCAGCGCCGCCATCACGCCGGACTCGAATTCGCCAAGCTGGTTGGAGGCGCCGACGAACAGCGTGTTGACCGCGCTGACGCGGCCCAGCATGTGATCGGGCGTGTTCAACTGCACCAGCGACGAGCGCACCACCACGCTGATGGCGTCGGCCGCGCCCAGCACCACCAGCGCGCCCACCGACAGCGGGATCGAGGTCGACAGGCCGAACACGGTGGTGGCCAGGCCGAACAGGATCAGCGCGCCGAACAGCAGGCGGCCGACGTGCGTGCCCAGGCTCAGGCGCGCCAGCGTCAGCGACATCAGCATGGCGCCACAGGCCGGCGCCGCGCGCAGCGCGCCCAGCGCCCAGGGGCCGGCATCGAGAATGTCCTTGGCGAAGATCGGCAGCAGCGCGGTGGCGCCGCCCAGCAGCACCGCGAACAGGTCCAGCGACAGCGTGCCCAGCAGGATGCGGCGCTGGAAGATGAAGGTGATGCCGGCGAACAGGGTGCGCCAGGTGGTGGGTTCCCTGCGCGGCGGGGCGCGGTCGATCGACATGCTGGCGATGCAGGCGAAGCCGCCCAGGTACAGCGCCGCCGCCACGCAGTAGATCCACCCTGCCCCCAGGCCGTAGCCGATGCCGCCCAGCGCCGGCCCGGCGATCTGCGCGATCTGGCCGCCGGAGGACGACAGCGCGGTGGCGCGCGGCAGCCATTCGCGCGGCACGATGGCCGGGATCAGCGTGGTCAGCGTGGGCGCCTCGAAGGCGCGCGCCGAACTCATGATGATGAGGGTGGCGTAGATCAGCGTCTTGCCGCCGATGCCGTGCAGCGCGGCCAGCGCCAGCAGCAGCGTGGCCAGCGCCTCGACCGCCATGCACACGGCCACGATCTTGCGGCGGTCGTAGCGGTCGGCCACGTGGCCCACCACCAGCGTCAGCGCCGCCATCGGCAGGAACTGCGCCAGCCCGATCAGGCCCAGGTCGAGCGCGCTGCCCGACAGCGCATAGATCTGCCAGCCCACCGCCACCGAGACGATCTGGAAGGCCAGCGAGGCGCCGATGCGCGCGAACAGGAAATGCAGGAAAGCGGGACGGTAAAGCGGACTGGGAGAGTCAGGGGCGGGCATCGGGGCGGGACGCGCGGCGCATGCGCGGGCGGGGATCGGAATCCCGCATTCTAGGGAAAACCGGCTGACGGGAAACTAAGAGCATGCGGGAAAGCACCGGGTCGTTGTGCTTTCACAGGCAAGTTTTCGTGCGCTCTGGTACAAGCCAGCCGCCGTGGCGCTGATTAACGTTGTCCCCGCAGCCATCCGGAAGGTGGCGACCATACAAGGGGAACATGATGGGCAAGCCATTTGCCGCCGCCGGGCAGGTAGACCCGATCACGCTGGCCGTGGTGCGCGGCGCGCTCGAGACCGCGCAGCGCGAGATGACACTGACCCTGGAGAAAACGGGCCGCTCCAGTGTCTTCAACCTGGCCCACGACTACAGCAACGCGCTGTTCGACCACTATCCGGAAATGATCCTGCAGGGCCAGGACATACCCATCCATCTCGGATCGCTGATCCCCGCCATGAAGGCCGTGGCCGACTTCTTCGGCGACGATATCCACGAAGGCGACATCATCTATCACAACGATCCGGTCTACCAGGGCAGCCATATTCTGGACTGTTGCATGTACAAGCCGGTATTCCATGATGGCGAGCTGGTCTTCTGGGCGGTGTGCAAGGGCCATCTGACCGACATCGGCGGGCCGGTGCCGGCGGGCTACAACCCGGACGCGCGCGATCTCTACGCAGAAGGCCTGCGGATTCCGCCGGTGAAGCTCTGGGACCGGGGCGTGCGGCGCGACGACGTCGTCAATCTGCTGCTATGCAACATGCGATCGCGCCGCGATCAGGAAGGCGACCTCAACGCCCAGTTCGGCGCCTGCCGGGTCGGCGAGCGCCATCTGCGCGCCCTGCTCGCCAAGTACGGCCTGGCCACCGTGCAGGCAGCCATCGCCGAGCTCAAGGACATGGCGGACCGGCACATGCGATCACTGATCGCCTCGATTCCCGACGGGCGCTATGAAGGCCGGGCGCGCCTGGAGGATGCCGGCCATGGCCATGGCGACATGACCATCACGGCCAGCGTGCAGGTGACGGGCGACCAGGTCCACATCCGCATCGACAGCCCGCCCCAGGTGCCCTACTTCATCAATTCCTATGCCGGCAATTCGCTGTCGGGCATCTATCTGGGCCTGATGATGTTCGCGCAGGTGCCGCCGCCCTACAACGCGGGGCTGTACCGCTGCGTCACCGTGGACCTGGGCCCGCAGGGCACGCTCTGCAATGCGCGCGAGCCGGCGCCGCACGTCAACTGCACCACGACACCCATGGAGACGCTGACCGACGCGGTGCGCCAGGCCTTCGAGGCGGCGGCGCCGGAACGCGTGACCGCCTCCTGGGGGCACGCCAGCGGCGTCAACATTGCGGGCGTCAATCCCAGGACGGGGGAGCAGTACGTGACCATGGTGCTGGCTTCCATCATCTCGGGCGCGGGCGCCACGCGCCAGATGGACGGCTGGCACGCCTGCGGTCCGCTTTGCTGTTTCGGCGCGCTCAGCTCGGGCGACATCGAATTGCTGGAATACGCCTATCCCATCATCATCCATCGCTATGGCCTGCAGGAAGACAGCGGCGGCGCCGGGCAGCGCCGCGGCGGCAGCGGCACGGTGTGGGAAGTGGAACCCATCGGCCACGAAATGACGGTGGTCGCGTTTGGCGAGGGACGCCAGATCCCGACCGGCGGCGCGGCGGGCGCGTACAACACGCTACCCGAGCGCAAGCTGGGACGGCTGGAACAGCATCACGCCGACGGCCAGGTCACCGTGCACCGCAAGAACACCATCCTGACGTTGCAGCCCGGGGAACGGGCCCGCAACGTCAATCCGGGCGGCGGCGGTTACGGCGACCCGTATTGCCGCGCGCCGGAGGAAGTGGCGCGCGACATCCGCAACGGGCTGGTCTCGCCCGAGGCAGCCTGCGCCGAGTACGGCGTGGTGGTCGGGAACGACGGCAATGTCGACTTCGCCGCGACCCGCACGCAACGCATCCGCGATCCCCGCTGAGGAGCACACCATGCAAGGACAATATCGCCTCGGCGTAGACGCCGGCGGCACCTTCACCGATTTCGTCCTGGCCGGACGCGACGGCGCGATCCGCCTTTTCAAGAGCGCATCGACGCCGCAGGATGGCACCAAGGCCATCGCCGCCGGCCTGGCGCAGATGTCGGAGGCGCTCGGCAGACCGGTCGAAGAGATCGTGCGCGACTGCGATCTGTGCATCAACGGCACCACCGTGGCGCTGAACGCGTTGATCGAATTGAAGGGCGTCAAGGTCGGCCTGCTGTGCACCGCGGGCCACGAGGACAGCATCGAAATCCGCCTGGGCCACAAGGAGGAAGGCTATCGCTACGACGCCGACTATCCCCCCGCCCCGCAACTGGTGCCGCGCCACCTGCGCAGGCCGGTGCGTGAACGGGTGCTGGCCGACGGCTCGGTGCACGCGCCATTGAACGAGGACGACGTGCGCGCGGCGATCGAGGTCTTCAAGCGCGAAGGCGTGCAGGCGGTGGCGGTGTCGTTCGTCTGGGCCCCGGCCAATGCCGATCACGAACGGCGCGCGCGCGACATGGTGGCGGCCGCCATGCCGGATGTATTTGTCTGCGCCGGCCATGAGGTCTATCCGCAGGTGCGGGAGTACACGCGCACCTCCACCACCATCGTCAATGCCTATCTGAGCCCGGTAATGGGGCGCTACGTGGCGCGCATCGATGATTATTTCCGGGGCCTCGGGGCGCGTGGCGCGGTGCGCTATTTCCAGTCCAACGGCGGCCTGGCGGTGGGTGACATCATGCGGCGGCGGGCGGTCAACGCCATCAATTCGGGCCCGGCGTCGGCGCCCCAGGCCGGCCTGTACGTGGCGGCGCCGTTCGGCATCGACAACATCATCACGGTGGACATGGGCGGCACGTCCTTCGACATCACCATGGCCCGCGCGGGCCAGACCAATCTCAACCGCAATATCGACTTCCTGCGCCATCGCATCGGCGTGCCGATGATCCATGTGGAAACCCTGGGCGCGGGCGGGGGATCCATCGCCCACCTGAACGCCTTCGGCATGCTGGAAGTGGGGCCGCAGAGCGCCGGCTCGATGCCCGGGCCGGCCTGCTATGGCCTGGGCGGTGAAGCGCCCACCGTCACCGATGCCAACATGGTGTTGGGCTATCTGCGCCCGGATGCGGTGCTGGGCGGCGCCATCCGCCTGAATCGCGAACTGGCCCGCGAGGCCGTGCGTCGGCATGTGGCTGAACCGCTCGGCTTGAGCCTGGCGCACGCGGCCCATGGCATCGGCACGCTGGTGAACCTGAACATGGCGCACGGCATTCGCGGCATCTCGATCGAGAACGGCTACGATCCGCGCGACTTCGCGCTGGTCTGCGCGGGTGGCGCGGCCGGCATGCACATCGTCGCCCTGGCCGAGGAGATCGGCAGCCGTACCGTCCTCGTGCCCAAGATCGCCTCATGCCTGTGCGCTTTCGGCCAGGTGATCTCCGACGTCAAATACCATTTCCTGGCCAGTGCCGTGATGCGGCTGGACGAGCACGCCGACATTGCGCGGCTGGATGGATTGTTCCGCGACATGGAGCGGCGCGGTCATGAATTGCTCGCGGCCGATGGCTTCGCGCCATCGCGGATCTCCCTGTCCCGCAAGGTGGAGATGCGCTATCAGGGCCAGATCCACGAGTGCCAGGTCGATGTGCCCGCGGGCGCCTTCACTCGCGATACCCTGCAGACCGTGCTCGCGGATTTCCATGCGCGCCACGAGCAGCTCTACACCTACGCCGAGCCGCATAACCTGGTGGAGTTGGTGAACCTGGAAGTCATGGCGGTGGGCGAGGTGGACAAGCCCGCGCTGCCGAGCCTGGCGTCCGGCAACGGCCATCCCGAGGCCGCGCTGGACAGCAGGCGCGAGATGTTGTTCGAGGCCGATGGCGCCTGGGTCGACACGCCGGTGTACGACGGGTCGCGCCTGCTGGCGGATGACCGGATCGAGGGGCCCGCCGTGATCGAGGAGCCCACGACGACCATCGTGGTGCGTCCTGGCTGGAACGCCGTCCTGCACGGCTCGGGTACTTACTTATTGACCCGCGATGGCGGCTGATCCAGATTAGGGCCTGTTGAGACCAGAGAGCCTGGCACAGGGAGCGCCAGGCTCTGTACGAGGAATAGCACCGTGGATGCCCGCTACGATACCGCTGCCCTGGCTGCTGTCGACCGCGCCCGCTACTGGAACACCGCGGTTGGCCGCACCTATTTCAGCCTGCAACTGCAATTCCAGGATGAAGGGCGTTTCGACGGGGCGCTGCATTCGTGGAACCTGGGCGAGCTTTCGCTGTCGCGGCTGGCCTCCTCGCCGCTGTGCTATCGCCGGTTGGCGACGCATCTGCGGGATGGCTCCGACGAACACTATCTGATTACCGTGCCGCGCCAGAGCGACATCCGCTTCCTGCAGGCCGGACGCGAGACGCTTTGCCATCCGGGCGCGTTCCTGCTCGAGCATGGCCATAGCCCGTATGAATTCTCGTACGGGCGCGACAACGCCTTGTGGGTCCTCAAGGTGCCGGGCGCGATGATGCGCGGGCACCTGCGCGAACCTGGCCGCTATTGTGCGCTGTCGTTCGACGCGACGCAGGGGCCGGGCTGGCTGTTCGCGTCCTACGTCGACCTGATCGGCCGCCAGCTTGGCCGTGGCGAAGACACGATGCGCGAACTGCTGGCGCAGCAGCTGGTGGACCTGCTGGTCTGTTCCGTGCAGCAGGATGCGCGGGCGCTGGACCCGGGAGACTCCGCCGTGCGGGCGGCTCACCTGTGCCGCATCGAAGCCTATGCGCGGCGCCACCTGGCCGACTGCGACCTGGGGCCGGAGCGAGTGGCGCGGGCCTGTGGCATTTCCGTGCGCTATCTGCACGCGCTGTACCGCGACGTGGGCCAGACCTTCATGCAATGGCTGCATGAGCAGCGGCTTGACCGCGCGGAGCAGGCGCTGCGCGGCCCGGCGCGGCCGGTGTCGGTGGCCGGGGTGGCGCAGCAATGGGGGTTCTCGGATCAGTCGCATTTCTCGCGACTGTTCAAGCGGCGTTTCGGCTATACCCCCGGGCAGGCGCGGCGCATGGCCGGGTAGGTCGGGCCGCGCATCGAGGCGGAAGACGCGGCCCATGCGCGGGATGGGCGAGCGCTACGCCTTGGGCCAGTAGGTGCCGAAATACCAGAGATTGCCCTCGGGGTCGCGGCAGGCGAAGTCGCGGCTGCCGTGCGGCGAGTCATAGGGTTCGGCCACGATGGTCGTGCCGCCGGCTTTCAGCCTGGCGTGCAGGGCGTCGGGATCGTCCACCGCCAGATACAGCGCGTCGGTGCGGCGGCCTTGCGGATCGCCGACCTGTTTGCCGTAGTCGTCGTCGCGATGCTGTCCCAGCATCAGGATGGAACTGCCACAGGCCATCTCGGCGTGCTGCACGACGGCGCCGTCGCGGTAGACGGCCAGTTCCGTGAAGCCCAGCATGGCGGCCAGCCAGCGCATCATGGCGTCCGGGTCCTGGCAGCGCAGCGTGGGAAACAGGCGGGGCGGTTCAACAGGCATCGGGTTCATCGGCAAGCTCCTGGGGAAGGGGGAGCCTTCATGATGAACCGATGAGCGCACCGGGTCTTGAATATTTGTTACCTGTTCTGACGCCGCGCCCAGGCCTGCGGCGATTCGCCCGCCAGGTCGATGAATTCACGCGCCGATCGACACCAGTTCCGCGCCTTCCGTCACCTGGTCGCCCACGGCGTAGAACAGTTCCTCGACCTTGCCGTCGGCCGGCGCCGAGATGGTGTGCTCCATCTTCATGGCCTCCATTACCAGCAGCGGCTGGCCCTTGGCGACGCTGTCGCCGGCCTTGACGGCGATGGAGATGATCTTGCCCGGCATGGGGGCGGTCAGGCCGCCGCCATGGTCGCCGTGGGTGTCCTGGGCATGCGCCAGCGGGTCGTACAGGTCCAGCACGCGCGCGCCGCCATCGCCGAAGACGTGGGCCTTGTCGGCGTGCAGCACCACGGTGCCGGCGCGTTCGCGGCCGTCCAGGGTGATGCGCAGCACGCGGGCCGGGCCGTCGTTGCCCTCGGCGCGCCAGGCGAAGGGCCGGGCGCCGTCGCCGCTGTCCAGCGTCCAGTCGGCGCCCTGGCGCGCGACGGTGACGTGGCGCGTTTCGCCGTTGTCGATCCATTGCAGTTGGCGCTGGTAGCGGCCGCCCAGGCGCCAGCCGTCGCGCGTGTCCCACGGGTCGGCCGGGGCGGCGCCATGTGGCGCCGATTGCGCCTGCCCCTGGCTGGCCAGCACGGCGGCCGAGGCCAGCGCCAGCGTGGCGGCGTCGGCCGGCGTGGGCTCGGGCAGCAGCGTGGCGCGCTGGCGTTCGATCAGGCCGGTGTCGAGGTCGGCGGCGGCGAAGGCGCTGTCGCGCATCAGGCGCGACAGGAAGGCGACGTTGGTCTGCACCCCCACCGCCTGGGTCTGCGCCAGTGCCTGCAGCATGCGGGCGCGGGCCTGGTCGCGGTCGGCGCCGTGCACGATCAGCTTGGCGATCATGGGGTCGTAGAACGGCGTGATGGTGTCGCCGGTGCGCACCCCGCCATCGACGCGGATGTCGCCGTTGGCGAAGGCGACGTGGGCCGGCAGGCCCAGGTAGGCCAGCGTGCCGATCGACGGCAGGAAGCCTTTCTCGGGGTTCTCGGCGTAGATGCGGGCCTCGATGGCGTGGCCGTGGATGCGCAGGTCTTCCTGGCGCGCCGGCAGCGGCTGGCCGGCGGCCACGCGCAACTGCCATTCGACCAGGTCGTGGCCGGTGATCATCTCGGTGACGGGGTGCTCGACCTGCAGGCGCGTGTTCATTTCCATGAAGTAGAAGCGGCCGTCGGGCTCGGCGATGAATTCCACCGTGCCGGCGCCGACGTAGCCCACCGCGCGCGCGGCGGCCACGGCGGCCTCGCCCATGGCGCGGCGGCGTTCCTCGGTCATGCCGGGCGCGGGCGCTTCCTCGATCACCTTCTGGTGGCGGCGCTGCACCGAGCAGTCGCGCTCGAACAGGTAGACGCAGTTGCCGTGGGTGTCGGCGAATACCTGGATCTCGATGTGGCGCGGCTTCTGCAGGTAGCGTTCGATCAGCACGCGGTCGTCGCCGAAGCTGGAGGCGGCCTCGCGCTGGCACGAGGCCAGGGCGTCCAGGAACGCGCCGGACGATTCGACCACGCGCATGCCCTTGCCGCCGCCGCCGGCGCTGGCCTTGATCAGCACCGGGTAGCCGATGGCGTCGGCCTGTTCCTTGAGGAATTGCGGGTCCTGGTTGTCGCCGTGGTAGCCGGGCACCAGCGGCACGCCGGCCTTTTCCATCAGCGACTTGGCGGCGGACTTGCTGCCCATGGCGGCGATGGCCGAGGCCGGCGGGCCGACGAAGGCGATGCCGGCCTGTTCGGCGGCTTCGGCGAAGGCTTCGTTTTCCGACAGGAAGCCGTAGCCGGGGTGGATGGCTTGGGCGCCGGTATCGCGCGCGGCCTGCAGGATGGCGTCGGCGCGCAGGTAGCTGGCGCGCGGCTCGGGGCCGCCGATGTGCACCGCGATGTCGCAGGCGGCGACGTGGCGGGCGTTGGCGTCGGCGTCGGAATAGACGGCGACGGTGCGGATGCCCAGGCGGCGGGCGGTGGCGGCGACGCGGCAGGCGATTTCGCCGCGGTTGGCAATCAGCAGGGTATCGAACATGGCGTTATCCAGACTGGAATCATTCGTTGACTACGTTGCAGCGACGAGCGCAATGCATCCAAAACCCGCACACGCCGCATTACGCCGACCTTATCGGGGACACCGCGGATCCGGCTTCGCCGGTCCGCCGGTGTCGCCCCCTTGAGGGGGCGCGCGCAGCGCGTAGGGGGTGGGCTTTCTTCTACATCCGGAAGACGCCGAAGCGCGTGTCTTCGATCGGCGCGTTCAGCGCCGCCGACAGCGCCAGCCCCAGCACGCGGCGCGTGTCGGCCGGCGCGATGATGCCGTCGTCCCACAGCCGCGCGGTGGCGTAGTACGGATGGCCCTCGCGTTCGTATTGCTCGCGGATCGGCGCCTTGAAGGCGTCTTCCTCGGTCGCCGACCACTGGCCGCCGCGCGCCTCGATGCCGTCGCGCTTGACCGTGGCCAGCACGCTGGCGGCCTGCTCGCCGCCCATGACCGAGATGCGCGCGTTGGGCCACATGAACAAGAGGCGCGGCGAGTAGGCGCGGCCGCACATGCCGTAGTTGCCGGCGCCGAACGAGCCGCCGATCAGCACGGTGAACTTGGGCACGTTGGCGGTGGCCACGGCGGTGACCATCTTGGCGCCGTGGCGCGCGATGCCTTCGTTTTCGTACTTGCGGCCGACCATGAAGCCGGTGATGTTCTGCAGGAACACCAGCGGGATCTTGCGCTGCGCGCACAGCTCGATGAAGTGCGCGCCCTTCTGCGCCGATTCCGAGAACAGGATGCCGTTGTTGGCGACGATGCCCACCGGCATGCCGTGGATGTGGGCAAAGCCCGTCACCAGCGTGGGGCCGAAGCGCGCCTTGAATTCGTCGAACTCGGAACCGTCGACGATGCGCGCGATGACCTCGCGCACGTCATACGGCTTGCGGGTGTCGGCGGGGATGATGCCGTTCAGTTCGGCCGGGTCGTAGCGCGGTTCGCGCACCGGCACGGTGGCCAGCGGCGCCGGCTTCTTGCGGTTCAGGCGCGCCACCGCGCCGCGCGCCAGTTGCAGCGCGTGCATGTCGTTGGCGGCCAGGTGGTCGGCCACGCCCGACAGGCGCGTGTGCACGTCGCCGCCGCCCAGGTCCTCGGCGCTGACTTCCTCGCCGGTGGCAGCCTTCACCAGTGGCGGGCCGCCCAGGAAGATGGTGCCCTGGTTCTTGACGATGATGGACTCGTCGCTCATGGCGGGCACGTAGGCGCCGCCGGCGGTGCACGAGCCCATCACCACCGCGATCTGCGCGATGCCCTGCGCCGACATCTGCGCCTGGTTGTAGAAGATGCGGCCGAAGTGTTCGCGGTCGGGAAAGACCTCGTCCTGCTGCGGCAGGTTGGCGCCGCCGGAATCGACCAGGTACACGCACGGCAGCCGGTTCTGCGCGGCGATCTCCTGCGCGCGCAGGTGTTTCTTGACCGTCATCGGGTAGTAGGTGCCGCCCTTGACGGTGGCGTCGTTGCAGACGATCACGCATTCGGTGCCGGCGATGCGGCCGATGCCGGTGATGACCCCCGCGCCCGGCGCGTCGCCGTCGTACATGCCGTGCGCCGCCATCGGCGACAGTTCCAGGAACGGCGACCCCGGATCAATCAGTTGCTCGACTCGGTCGCGCGGCAGCAGCTTGCCGCGCGCCACGTGCTTGGCGCGCGACGATTCGCTGCCGCCCAGCGCGGTCTGCGCCAGTTGCCGGCTCAGGTCGTCCAGCTGCGCCTGCATGGCGCGCGCGTTGTCGGTGTAGTCCTGCGACCGCGGATTGATGCGGGATTCGATGATGGGCATGGGGTACCACCCGTCCTGCTTAATGGGATGTTGAAGGCGCTCGGGGTCGAGCGGTTTGTCTCGCTGCCCGCTGAGCCGGGCATTCTTGTCATGGATTAACTCAGCTGCATTTCGTTGCGCCTCTCCCGCACGGCCCGCGACCGACCCGTCGCGGACTTCGCCTTGCGGAAAAGGCGCAGCGAAATGATGCCCATCAGTGTGCCCGCTACGCGGGCTTGCGGCCCTCCGAGGCGGCGCTTTTTCCCACGGACATCCAGGGAAAAAGTGCGCCTCGGGAGAAGTACCGCTTTAGACCATTTCGATTGCCATCGCCACGGCTTCGCCGCCGCCGATGCACAGCGTGGCCACGCCGCGCTTGCCGCCGGTCTTGCGCAGCGCGCCGATCAGCGTGGTCATCAGGCGCGCGCCGGAGGCGCCGATGGGGTGGCCCAGGGCGGTGGCGCCGCCGTGGATGTTGACCTTTTCATGCGGCAGCTTGAAGTCGGTCATGGCGGCCATGGTGACCACCGCGAACGCTTCGTTGATCTCGTACAGGTCCACGTCCTCGGCCTTCCAGCCGGTCTTGGCGAACAGGTTCTTCAACGCGCCGACCGGGGCGGTGGTGAACCAGTTCGGTTCCTGCGAGTGCTGGCTGTGCGCCACGATGCGGGCCAGCGGCTTGATACCGAGCTTCTCGGCGGTGGAGGCGCGCATCAGCACCATGGCGGCGGCGCCGTCGGAGATCGACGACGAGTTGGCGGCGGTGACGGTGCCGTCCTTCTTGAACGCGGGCTTGAGCGTCGGAATCTTTTCCGGCATGGCCTTGGTGGGGGCCTCGTCGGTGTCGACCACGGTGTCGCCCTTGCGGCCGGCCACCGTCACCGGCGTGATTTCCCACTTGAAGCTGCCGTCTTCGGTGGCGGCGCGGGCGCGGCGCAGCGATTCCAGCGAGAAGGCGTCCTGCTGTTCGCGCGTGAACGAATACTTGGCGGCGCAATCCTCGGCGAACACGCCCATGGCCTTGCCCTTGTCGTAGGCGTCTTCCAGGCCGTCCAGGGCCATGTGGTCATAGATGGTGCTGTGGCCGTAGCGGTAGCCCTGGCGGCCCTTGAGCATCAGGTAGGGCGCGTTGCTCATGCTTTCCTGGCCGCCGGCGACGACGATGTTGGCCGAACCCGCGGCCAGCAGGTCGTGGCCGAACATGGCGGCCTTCAGGCCCGAGCCGCACACCTTGTGGATGGTGGTGCACGCCACGCCCAGCGGCAGGCCCGCGCCCAGCGCGGCCTGGCGCGCCGGGGCCTGGCCCTGGCCGGCCTGCAGCACGTTGCCCATGATGACTTCTTCGATCTGCTCCGGCTTGACGCCCGCGCGTTCGACGGCCGCCTTGATGGCGACCGAGCCCAGCTCGTGCGCGGCCAGGCCGGACAGGCTGCCGAGCATGCCGCCCATGGGGGTGCGGGCGACGGAAACGATAACGATGGGATCTGACATGACTAGCTCCTGTGAGGATCGGGACAGCGTCTTTTACGTGGCCGCGGCGGCAATGGCCGGGCGCAGGCGCCTGTCTGTATCGTAAGGGAAAAATTCTTCGATTCGGCCTTGCGCCACGTGGGCGCGGCAGGCCTGCCACCATTCCGGTTCCAGCAGGTCGGCATGGTGGCGCAGGAAGGCGTCGCGCACGCGCGCATCGCCCAGCAGGAAACGGCCGAACTCCTCGGGGAAGACGTCGTTCGGTCCGACGGCGTACCAGGGTTCCGACGCCATTTCCGCTTCTTCATTGGGGGCTGGCGGGATCCGTCTGAAATTCATTTCGGTCATGCGCTGGATTTCGTCGTAGTCGTAGAACACGACCCGCCCCAGCCGCGTCACGCCGAAGTTCTTGTAGAGCATGTCACCCGGAAAGATATTGGCCGTGGCCAGTTGACGGATGGCGTCGCCGTATTCGCGCACCGCCGGCTCCAGCAGCGCGTCGGACGCCTGGCTCAGGTACAGGTTCAGCGGTGTCATGCGCCGTTCGATGTAGACGTGGCGGATGACCACCGTGTCCCCGGTTTCCTCGATCAGGCTGGGCACCAGGCGCCGCAGTTCGTCCAGCAGCCGCGGCGCGAAGCGCGCGCGCGGCAGCGCCACCTGCGAGTATTCCCAGGTGTCGGCCATGCGGCCGACGCGGTCGTGCAGCTTGACCATCTGGTACTTGCGCCGCACCGTGGCGTGATCCATGCCGTCCTTGTCGATATGGTCCTTGATCAGCTTGAACACATAGGGATAGGACGGCAGCGTGAACACGCACATCACCATGCCCTTGATGCCGGGCGCGATGTCGAAGGCGTCGCGCGAGTGCGCCAGGTGGTGCAGGAAGTCGCGGTAGAACAGCGTCTTGCCCTGCTTCTGCAGGCCGATCATGGTGTACAGCTCGGCCTTGGGCTTGCGCGGCAGCAGGCTGGCCAGGAAGTTGACCACCGCGGCCGGGGTTTCCATGTCCACCAGGAAATAGGCCCGCGTGAAGCTGAACAGCGTGCTCAGGTCATCGGCGCCCAGCAGCAATGCATCCAGCCGCACCTGCCCGGCCGGATTGCGCATCAGCGCCACGGCGAAGGGGTAGACTGTGCCCTGGTTGATCAGGCGGCCGACGATGTAGGCGCCCTTGTTGCGAAAGAACAGCGAACCCAGCGCATGCACCTGGCAGTCGCTGGCGATGCGACGGCCGACGTGGCGCGGCAACTGCCGGCGCAGTTGGCCGATGGCGGCGCGCGCCAGCAGGCGGGTGTCGCGCGGCAGGTCCTCGAACGGCAGCGCCAGGCCGAAGTCGGCCACCATGCGGATGAGGCTTTTGTGCAGGCCCTCGGTCACCGGGTAGTAGACCCGGTACGACGGCATGCGGCTGTCCAGGTAGTCGGTGGCCACGGCCGGCCGCACGAACAGGAAATCGTTGTGGAAATAGTCGCGGTGCAGCAGCCGGCATGACACCGAGTTGAAGAAGGTCTCGGCGCATTCGGGCTGGCGGTGCTCGCCCAGCAGGCCCACGAATTCCTGCTTGATCTGCTGCCAGTAGGCGGTCTGCGCATCCGTCAGCGCGGTGCCCGCGGCGCCGTTCGCGCCGTTGGGGGCATGGGCGCCGACGGCGCCCTCGGGCCGGCCGCGCAGCACGCCTTCGAGCTGGCTGGCGCATTCGCGCACGCGCATGTCGTAGTACTCGATGCGCTCGCGCGACAGGAGCTGGATGCCGTGCCAGTCGCCCGATTCGAACAGCGCCTTGGCGCGCTGCGCGCTGTAGCGGAACAGCGCGTAATGGCGGTCGAAGCCGGCCAGGATGCGCCGCGCGACGTCCAGCGGCGAGGGGCCCTGGGCGGGCGCCTGCTCGATGTGCTGGACGTCGGACGTGCGGATCATGGCAAGGCCGCTCAGAGGGTCTCGGCGAACAATTCGCGGCCGATCAGCATGCGGCGGATCTCGCTGGTGCCGGCGCCGATTTCGTACAGCTTGGCGTCGCGCCACAGGCGGCCCACCGGGTATTCGTTGATGTAGCCGTTGCCGCCCAGGATCTGCACGCCCTCGCCGGCCATCCAGGTGGCCTTTTCGGCGGTGTACAGGATCAGCGCGGCGCAATCCTTGCGCACCTGGCGCACGTGCTCGGCGCCGAGGCGGTCGAGGTTCTTGCCGACCTGGTAGCAGAAGGCGCGGCTGGCTTGCAGCGTGGTGTACAGGTCCGCCACCTTGCCCTGGATCAGCTGGAATTCGCCGATGGCCTGGCCGAACTGCTTGCGGTCGTGGATGTACGGCACCACCACGTCCATCACGGCCTGCATGATGCCGACCGGGCCGCCCGACAGCACGGCGCGCTCGTAGTCCAGGCCGCTCATCAGCACCTTGACGCCGCCGTTGACCTGGCCCAGCACGTTTTCCTCGGGGATCTCGCAGTCCTGGAACACCAGTTCGCCGGTGTGGCTGCCGCGCATGCCGAGCTTGTCCAGCTTCTGCGCCACCGAGAAGCCCTTGAAGCCCTTTTCCACCAGGAACGCGGTGATGCCGCGCTGGTGCGCCTCGGGGTCGGTCTTGGCGTAGACCACCAGGGTGTCGGCGTCGGGGCCGTTGGTGATCCACATCTTGGTGCCGTTGAGGACGTAGCGGTCGCCCTTCTTATCGGCGCGCAGCTTCATGCTGACCACATCCGAGCCGGCGCCCGGTTCGCTCATGGCCAGCGCGCCGATGTGTTCGCCGGAAATCAGCTTGGGCAGGTATTTGGCCTTCTGCGCCGGGGTGCCGTTGCGGTTGATCTGGTTGACGCACAGGTTGGAGTGGGCGCCATAGGACAGGCCGATCGAGGCGCTGGCGCGGGAGATTTCCTCCATCGCCACCATGTGGGCCAGGTAGCCCATGTTAGCGCCGCCGTATTCCTCGCTGGCCGTCATGCCCAGCACGCCCAGGTCGCCGAACTTGCGCCAGAGGTCCATGGGGAACTGGTCGCTGCGGTCGACTTCGGCGGCGCGCGGCGCGATCTCGGCCTGCGCGAAAGTGCGCACGGCGTCGCGCAGCATGTCCAGGTCTTCGCCCAGGTCGAAGTTCAGGCCAGGAAGGTTCATCGCTGTCTCCGTGATAGTGGGTACTTACATTTTTATGGGCGCCTGCGATCGCGCCGGATCTCGCCGCGTGGCCCCATGATGCGCTGATCGACGCTGGCTACGCAATGATGCAGCGCAAATATTACGTTTACGTAAACGTAAATAAGAGTCGGGTTTTCCCTAGGCAAATGTTTGCGTCCCGGGCAAGCGCCCTGGGTACTATTCCCCGGGTCCTTGAAACTTGAAATTTTGTTACGGAGTCAGCGGTGTCCGACCTGGCCAATCTCGACGATATTGTGGCGCTGCGGCGCGATCTGCACGCCCATCCCGAGCTCTGCTACGAAGAGCATCGCACCGCCAAGGTGGTGGCCGACGCCCTGCGCGGCTGGGGCATCGAGACCCACACCGGCATCGCCAAGACCGGCGTGGTCGGCGTCATCAAGCGCGGCGCTTCCGATCGCGCCATCATGTTGCGCGCCGACATGGACGCCCTGCCGATGCAGGAAGAGAACCAGTTCGAGCACCGTTCGCGCCACGATGGCAAGATGCATGGCTGCGGCCACGATGGCCACACCGCCATGCTGCTGGCGGCCGCGCGCCACCTGCAACAGGAAGGCGGTTTCGACGGCACGGTCTATTTCTGCTTCCAGCCGGCCGAGGAAGGCGGCGCCGGCGGCCGCGCCATGATCCAGGACGGCCTGTTCGACCGCTTCCCCTGCGAGGCCGTGTTCGGCATGCACAACTGGCCCGGCCTGGAGGCCGGCTCGTTCGGCGTCTGCGCCGGCCCGATGATGGCTTCCGCCAACGGCTTCAAGATCACCGTGCGGGGCAAGGGCGGCCACGCCGCCGCGCCGCACGATTGCGCCGACCCGGTGCCGGCGCTGTTCGCCATCGGCCAGTCGCTGCAGACCATCCTGACCCGCAGCAAGCGCCCGCTGGACGCCGCCGTGCTGTCCATCACCCAGGTGCAGGCCGGCGGCAGCGTCATCAACGTGATCCCGGGCAGCGCCTGGCTGGGCGGCTCGGTGCGCGCTTACAGCACCGACGTGGTCGACCTGATCGAGCGGCGCATGCACGAGATCGCCGGCAGCATCGCCGCCGCCCATGGCTGCGAGGCCGAGGTCTACTTCGAGCGCCGCTATCCGGCGCTGATCAACACGCCCGCCGAAACCGAGTTCTGCATGCAGGTCATGCGCGAGGTGGCCGGCGCCGACCACGCCCGCGTGATCGAGCCGGTGATGGCCTCGGAGGACTTCGCCTTCCTGCTGCAGGCCAAGCCCGGCTGCTACGTGTTCCTGGGCAACGGCGACGGCGACCACCGCATGGCCGGCCACGGCCTGGGCCCGTGCATGCTGCACAACACCAGCTACGACTTCAACGACGCCCTGATCGCGCCGGGCGCGAGCTACTGGGTGCGGCTGACGCAGCGCTACCTGGCTGGCTGATTCACGCGCGGCCGTCGCGACGCGCGTGTCGCCTTCGCGGTCACTGCCTTTGTCGCCACCACAAGTTTTCCTTTTGCCTTACCCGTTTCACGCATTACCTCACGCAGTGCTACGCAACACAACAAGGAAGCCATGAAAAAGAAGATGCTGTTCACGGCCGCGGGGGCGGCCCTGGCAATCATGACGGGCGGCGCCGCGCTGGCGCAAAGCTGGCCCGCCAAGCCCATCACCCTGGTCGTGCCCTACACCGCCGGCGGCAGCGCCGACGCGATCGGGCGCCGCCTGGGCGACGTGCTGCGCAAGGAGACCAACGCCACCGTCATCGTCGAAAACAAGCCCGGCGCGGGCGCCTCGGTCGGCACCGACTTCGTGGCGCGCGCGCAGCCGGACGGCGCCACCCTGCTGCTGGCTTCCACCAGCCCGCTGACCATCTTCCCGCACCTGGCCAAGACCAACTACGACCCGATGAAGGACCTGACGCCGGTGGCCAGCGTGGCCGTGGCGCCCGTGGCGATCGTCGCCACCAAGACCCTGCCGGTGAAGGACTTCGCTGGCCTGATCGATTACGCCAAGTCGCACCCGGATGGCGTGCGCTACGGCACGCCGGGCCAGGGCACCGTGGCCCACATCGGCATGGCGGCGCTGACCACGCAGACCGGCACCAGGATGCTGCACGTGCCCTACCGCGGCAACAGCCAGGCCCTGACCGACGGCCTGGGCGGCGTGGTCGAGCTGCTGGTGGTCAACACCGACGTGGTGCTGCCGCACGTGGCCAGCGGCGCGCTCAAGCCGCTGGCGGTGATGGCGCCCGAGCGCCTGGCCGCCTGGCCCGACGTGCCCACCCTGGCCGAACTGAAGCTGCCGCAGGCGCAGTACTACTCGAACTTCGGCATCTTCGCCCCGGCCAACCTGCCGCCGGCGGTGTCGGGTCCGCTGCAGGCCGCGCTGGCCAAGGCCGTGGCCAGCGCCGAGTTCAAGGACCTGCTGACCAAGTCCTACCTGCAGCCGGGCACCGCGTCCGGCGACGCCTTCGCCAAGCAGGTGCAGGCCGAGTTCGCCAACAACGCGCGCATCATCAAGGAAGGCAACATCAAGGCGGAATGACGCCGGGGCGCGCGTCCCCAACGGGACGCGGCGCGAGCAATGCAAAGCGCGCTCCACGGGGAGCGCGTTTTTTTTCTCAGGGAGGCGGGCCGGCGTCGCGCCGCGTGAGTCGGATGCGCTGGCGCACGCTGGCACGTCATGCGCCAACGGGCCTTCGCGGCAATCGGTCAGGCCGTCTTGGGCCCGAACATGATCACCAGCATCCCCGCCAGGCACAGCCCCACGCCGACGTAATCGCTGACGTTGGGCCGCACGCCATCGACCGCCCACAGCCACAGCAGCGCCATGCCGATGTACACGCCGCCATAGGCCGCATACACGCGCCCCGACGCGGTCGGGTGCAGCGTCAACAGCCAGGCGAACAGCGCCAGGCTGACGGCGGCCGGCGCCAGCAGCCAGATGGAATGGCCGCGGCGCAACCACAGGTAAGGCAGGTAGCAGCCGATGATCTCGGCCAGCGCGGTCAGGACGAACAGCACGAAGGTTTGCAGCATCGCCATGGCAGGCGCTTCAGGATTGTTGCTGCGCCAGCAGCTCGCGGCACTGGCGTTCCTGCACCGCGATCTCCTGCAGCGTATCCTCGATGTCGCGGCGCTGCTGTTCCAGCGTGGCGCGGTGCTGGGCCAGCACCGCCAGGTACTGGCGCAACTGCACCTCGGTGTCGCCGGGACCGTCATACATGTCGATCAGCGTCAGGATCTCCGACAACTGCAGGCCCAGGCGCTTGCCGCGCAGGGCCAGCTTCAGGCGCGTGCGGTCGCGCGGCCCGAAGATGCGGTTGCGGCCCTCGCGCGCCGGGCTGACGATCCCCTGGTCTTCATAGAAGCGGATCGTGCGGGGCGTGACGTCGAACTCGCGGGCGAGCTCGGAGATGGTCCAGGTTGACGGGGACATGCGACGTGTGGCAGTTTACGTAAACGTAAATTATGATGACTTGGCGCGATCGTCAAGCGTGGAGAGCGAGGCAATGAACCCCAACGAACAGAAGCTGCAGTATCCCTTCGGTGATTTCCAGCCCGAAGCCGGCCGGGCCCATGTGGTGGCCGAGGGCGTCAAGTGGATCCGCATGCCGCTGCCGTTCGCGCTGGATCATATCAATCTCTGGCTGCTGCGCGATCGCATCGACGGCCGCGAAGGCTGGACCATCGTCGACTGCGGCATCTCGCGCGACGAGGTCAAGACGCTGTGGGAACAGGTGTTCGAGAACGAACTGGAAGGCCTGCCGGTGCTGCGCGTCATCGTCACCCACATGCACCCCGACCACATCGGCCTGGCCTACTGGCTCTGTGAACGCTGGGACGCGCGGCTGTGGATGACCATGACCGACTTCATGGTCGCGTCGCTGTGGTCGTCGCGCCGCAATGACGCCGGCGCCGGGCCTGGCGGCCAGTCGGCCGTCGACCACTTCGCCCGCCACGGCCTGACCGATCCGGACGCGCAGGAACAGATCCGCCAGCGCGCCAACTACTTTCCCAACCTGGTGCCGGCGGTGCCGCCGCGCTACACCCGCATCATGCATGGCGATGCGGTGCGCATCGGCGCGCACGACTGGCGCGTCATCGTCGGCTACGGCCACGCGCCCGAGCACGCCTCGCTGCACTCGCCCGACCTGGGCGTGCTGATTTCCGGCGACATGGTGCTGCCGCGCATCTCCACCAATGTCAGTGTGTTCGACTACGAGCCCGACGCCAACCCGCTGCCGCTGTACCTGCGCTCGCTCGACGGCTACGCCGACGTGCCGCGCGACACGCTGGTGCTGCCGTCGCATGGCCGGCCGTTCAAGGGCCTGCACGAGCGCATCGCGCAGCAGCACGAGCATCACCGCGACCGTCTGGCCGAAGTATTGGAGGCCTGTAAGGCCGGACCGCAATCGACCTCCGACATCGTGCCGGTGCTGTTCAAGCGCAAGCTCGACCTGCACCAGCTGACCTTCGCCATGGGCGAGGCGCTGGCGCACCTGCATGCCTTGTACTTCGAAGGCAAGCTGACGCGCGGCACAGGCGCGGACGGCATCGTGCGCTTCAAGGCGGCCTGACGCCGCTCCCAGCCACGTTGCGCGGCGGCGTCCCGCGGGCGCGAACCGGCGCGCGTGGCTTCGCTGGGGCGGCCCTCGCCAGGCTCGCGCCGGCCGGCGGCCTCAGCGCGTGGCCGTCGCCAGCCGCACGGCCAGCCCCACGAATACCAGCGCCGCGACGCGGTTGAGCCAGCGCTTGGCCGTGACCGAGCGTTGCAGCAGTTCGCCGAACGCGCCCGAGAAGAAGGCGATGGCGCCGAACACCAGCAGCGTGGCCAGCATGAACACCGCGCCCAGTTGCACCGTCTGCCAGCCCACCGCACCCAGTTTGGGCGAGGTGAACTGCGGCAGGAAGGCGAAGAAGAACAGCAGCACCTTAGGATTGGTCAGGTTCATGACGATGCCGCGCCGGTACAGCGCGGAGGTCTTCATCGGCTCGGGCCGCTGGCCGTCCTCGGCATGCACCGGCGCCCGCAGGATCTGCCACGCCAGGTAGGCCAGATACGCCGCGCCCGCCAGTTTCAGCGCCGTGAAGGCCACAGGGGAGGCCGCGAACACGGCGGCCAGCCCCAGCGCCACGGCGGCGGTGTGGCCCAGCAGCCCGGTGCACAGCCCCAGCACCACGAACAGCCCGGCCTTGCGGCCCCAGATGGCCGATTGCATCAGCACGAACAGGTTGTCGGGCCCGGGCGTGAGGGCCAGCAATACGGCAATGCCGAAGAACGCGATCAGGGAATCGAGGGGCAGCATGGGGTCTCGCCAGGGTCGGGCGGCGCCTTGCGCGCCGGCAATCAAGTGGCCATCATACGAGGAAACCAAGGAGACACCATGTCCGCCGTACCCGAATCCGCTGCCGCGCGCCCCGACGCCGCGCTCGAAGACTGGCTGCGCGCGCGCCACAGTTGCCGCGCCTTCCTGCCCGAGCCGGTGCCGCGCGCCACCATCGAGCGCATCCTGACGCTGGCGCAGCGCACCGCGTCCTGGTGCAACTGCCAGCCGTGGCAGGTGACGGTGACCTCGGGCGACGCCGCGCGGCGCCTGAGCCGGGCCCTGGTGGAACGCGCCGGGCAGCCCGGCTTCACGCCCGACTTCCCGTTCCCGCGCGAGTACCGGGGCGACTACCTGGCGCGGCGCCGCGAGTCGGGCTTCCAGCTATACGGCGCGGTCGGCGTGGCGCGTGGCGACCGCGAGGCCTATCGCCGCCAGGAGCTGCGCAACTTCCAGTTGTTCGACGCACCGCACGTGGCCATCATCACCACCGACGAGGCGCTGGGCGAGTACGGCGCCATCGACTGCGGCGGCTATGTCGCCAATTTCCTGCTGGCGGCGCAGGCCAACGGCGTGGCCACGGTGGCCCAGGCCTCGCTGGCGATGTATCCCGAGGTGCTGCGCGAACAGCTCGGCATCGGTTCCGACCGCCGCGTGGTCTGCGCCATCTCGTTCGGCTACGCCGATACGGCCCATCCGGCCAACAGCTACCGGACCAGCCGCGCCGAGCTTGACGCGGCGGTGCGCTGGATCGACTGACCGCCGGCCGCGGGGGCGCGACATTCCCGTGCGTTCCTGCTAGGGTTCGGATTCCCGACAATACGCAAGCATTGGCTCCAGAAGATGGCTATCACCAAACACATCGATACGGTTTTGCAGCACGCGGGCACCGCCCCGTTCAACCCCGAGACCGGCACGGCCCCGGTGCCGCTGCCGCCGATGCGGGCCAGCACGGTGCGCTTCGAGAACCTGGCCGCACTGGAAAAGGCCCAGCGCAGCAAGGCCGCCGGCGGCCGCGCCACCACCTACGGCCGCATGGGCATGGACACGCACGCGGCGCTGGAGCAGGTCTTCGCGCAGCTCGAAGGCGGCACCCACGCGTATCTGGCGCCGTCGGGCCTGTCGGCCATGACGATGGTGATGCTGGCGCTGTGCTCAGCCGGCGACCACGCGCTGATCTCCGATTGCGTCTACGGCCCGATGCGCGAGCTGGACGATGCCGTGCTCAAGCGCATGAACATCGCCGTCACCTACTTCGCCGCCGGCGAGGACCTGGACGCGCTGGTGCAGCCCAATACCAAGCTGCTGTACGTGGAATCGCCCGGCTCGCTGCTGTTCGAGATGCTTGACATGGGCGCCATGGCGGCCATCGCGCAGCGCCACGGCCTGGTGCTGGCCACCGACAACACCTGGGGTTCGGGCTACATCTACCGGCCGCTGACGCTGGGCGCGCAGGTGTCGGTCATCGCCGGCACCAAGTACGTGGGCGGCCATTCCGACCTGATGCTGGGCGCGGTGGTCACCAATGACGAGGCGATTGCCAGGAAGCTGAACCGCACCCAGTACGCCATGGGTTATTCCATCAGCGCCGACGACGCCTGGCTGGCGCTGCGCGGCGTGCGCACCATGCCGATCCGCATGGCGCAGCACGCGCGCCACGCGCTGCAGGTCTGCGAATTCTTCAAGCAGCGCCCCGAGACCGTGCGCCTGTTCCACCCGGCCTGGCCGCAGGATCCGGGCCATGCGCTGTGGCAGCGCGACTGCACCGGCTCGAACGGCATGCTGTCGGTCGAGCTACGCCTGTCGCCGGCCGCGGCGCGCGTGTTCGTCGACGAACTGGAACTGTTCGGCATCGGTTTCTCGTGGGGCGGCTACGAAAGCCTGGTGCAACTGGTGTCGCCCAAGGACCTGTCGCACCACCGCTATTGGGGCGAGGGCGATAACGCGCTGGTGCGGCTGCACATCGGGCTGGAATCGCCGCAGGACATCATTGCCGACCTGACCCAGGCGCTGGAAAAGGCCGCGGCGGTCAAGGGCTGATCCCGGCGCGGTCGCGGGCCCGGCCGACGCGCCATCCCCGCTTGCCGCGAAGCCCGGCTGGAAGGCCCTTGCGGCAAGGCGCCGCCGTATTTCAGGCGTTGGCGCGGGTCCACGCGCCGATGCGCGCGGCGATGTCGTCGCTGTTGTCGTCCATCATGGGCATGTGCGAATTGCCGCGGATGCCCATGTCGGCCAGGCGCCAGTGGGTGACGCGGCCGCCGCGTGCCGCCAACTGGTCGGCGTAGGCCTGCCCGGCCGCATCCAGCTTGGCCCACAGCGGCGTGGCGTCCAGATAATCGCCATAGACGAACAGGAAGGGCTTGCCCGCCACTGTGGCCGGGTCCATCTCTTGCGAGAACCCCGACGGCTCGATGCCGATGACTCCGCGCACCAGTTCCGGCCGCGCCTGCAGTGCGCGGTAGGCTACCTCGCCGCCATGGCTGTGCGCCAGCACCAGGCACGGCCCGATGCGCTCCAGCGCGGCGCAAAAGCCCGCCAGCGCCGCATCGTTGTTGCCCAGCCAGCGCGGCACGGCGTGGCGGATGAAATTGTCGAAGGCCGCCAGCGGAAAGCGCTGGCCGTCGAAGGCGCGGCGCTGCGCGTAGTCCTCGGCGCGGCCGAAGCGGAACAGCGACCAGCTTTCCTCGGCGTTGCGTACGATGGGCGCGTCCGGCCAGATCTCTTCGAACGGCGTCCAGCCGGCGCGGCCGCGCTCGACGTTGTCGACCACGTAGACCGCATGGCCCTGCCGCACGAAATGCTGCAGCCAGCCGTGCCGGCCGTCGGGCGTCTGTTCCCACATCGCGCCGCTCATGCCGCCGCCGTGCAGCAGCACCAGCGGCAGCGGATGGCGGCGCTCGGCCGGGATGAAGTACTGCACGTACGCCTGCTCGACGTGGTACAGCCCGTTGGGGTCGTACGTCAGCGAGGCGGTCTTGGTGAACGCGATCTCGCGCACCGGGCGGCCGCTGATATGCGCCTGCCGCCCGCCCGCGTAGAAGCTGCCGAAATCGGCCAGCGCCAGGGGGCCTACTTCTTGACCAGCGGGCATTGGCTTTCCGACAGGGGCCAGGCGAGCGAGTCGCCGGGAATGGTGCGCACCACGTTGTAGTAATCCCAGGGCGCCTTGGACTGGTCGGGCGATTTGACCTGCGCCAGCATCATGTCGCGCACTACCAGGCCGTCTTCGCGAATGTGCGCGTTCAGGCTGAAGGGGTCGTCGATCGGCATCGACTTCATCTTCGCCATCACCGCGTCCGAATCGGTAGTGCCGGCCGCCTGCACCGCGCGCAGGTAGTGGCGCACCGAGCTGTACACGCCGGCCTGCAGGAAGGTGGGCGGGCGGCCCAGGCGGGCTTCGAACTTCTTGCTGAAAGCGCGCGTGCCGTCGTTCATGTCCCAGTAGGACGGCACCGTCAGGTAGGTGTGCTGCGCGGCCTGTAATCCCAGGCTGTGCACGTCGGTCAGCAGCAGCAGCATCGCCGCCAGCTTCTGCCCGGCGCTGGTGATGCCGAATTCGGCGGCTTGCTTGATCGCCGAGATGGTATCGCCGCCGGCGTTGGCGACGGCGATGATCTGCGCCTTGGAGGCCTGCGCCTGCAGCAGGAACGATGCGAAATCCGACGCGTTCAGCGGATGGAACACCGTGCCCACGACCTGGCCGCCGTTGGCTTTGACCACGGTCTCGGTGTCGGCCGCCAGTTGCTTGCCGAAGGCGTAGTCGGACGCCAGGATGAACCAGCGCTTGTTGCCTTCCTTGACCACGGCGGTGGCCGTGCCGCGCGACAGCGCATAGGTGGTGTAGGTCCATTGCACGCCATAGGGCGAGCACTGCGCCTGCGTCAGCGCGGTGGTGCCGGGGCTGGAGAACAGCACCAGCTTTTTCTTTTCGCGCGCGATGCCCTGCACCGCCAGCGCCACCGATGAATTCGGCACGTCCACCACCACGTCGACGCCGTCGGTGTCGTACCACTTGCGCACCATGCCGCTGCCGATGTCGGGCCGGTGCTGGTGGTCGCCGGACACCAGCGACACCGGTTTGCCGAGCACGCTGCCGCCCAGCTCCTCGATCGCCAGGCGCGCGGCCTCGACCGAGCCGCGCCCGGTGGCGTCGGCGGTGACACCCGCCATGTCGGTCAGGACGCCGATCTTGACGCCGTCGGCGTCATTGGCATGCGCGCCCATGCCG
Organism: Achromobacter sp. 46006; assembly: GCF_059761975.1. Classification (NCBI taxonomy): domain Bacteria; kingdom Pseudomonadati; phylum Pseudomonadota; class Betaproteobacteria; order Burkholderiales; family Alcaligenaceae; genus Achromobacter; species Achromobacter sp. 46006. The sequence goes on along the minus strand of NZ_JCBANN010000023.1, from coordinate 27,367 downwards.
GCCAGGGCCAGGCTCACACCCAGTGCCATCCGGCGCAGGAATTGCTGTCTCATCTTCCACCCCTTGTAAGCCGCGCGTGGCGGCGAATAATTATTGGAGGAAGTGTAGCGCGCGTCGTCCGCTTTGCCGCGGACGCGCGCGGTGGGGATGACCCTATGAAAACACCCCGGAGCCTGGACCGGTGTCCAAACTGCGGGGTGCGGTACGGCGTCGCGCGCGACGCCGGGCTGGGCCGGGCGCGATTACTTGCCGCGGGCCATCGGGATCAGTTGGTTCACTTCCTTCAGGGCGCCTTCGTAGCTGTTGCCAGCCATCACCGGCGAAGTCATGAACTTGCCACCGACGGCGAACGACGGCGTGCCGTCGATGCGGTAGGCGTCGGCCAATTGGTTGGCGCGCTGCACCTGGGTCTGCACGCTGAACGAATCGAACACCGAGTCGAACTTGGCGCGGTCCACGCCCTGCGAGGCGGCCCATTCGCCCATGGCCTTCTTGTCGATCAGGCGCTTGTGTTCGCCGTGGATGGCGGTGAAGACCTTGGCGTGCAGGTCGGGGCGATCCAGGGCCATCAGGGTGTAGTAGAGCTGCTGCAGCGGCTTCATGCCGGCGTTGAAGGCGATCGGCACCTGCTTGAGCACGACGTCGTCGGGCTTGGTCTTGGCCCAGTCCTCGACCATGGGTTCCATGGCGGCGCAGTGCGGGCAGGTGTAGGCGAAGAATTCCAGGACCTCGATCTTGCCCGGGGTATCCGACGGCAGCGGCGGATTGATCGGCACGTAGGCCTGGGTGCCCTGGGCGTGGCTGACCGGGCTGAAGAACGCGGTGGCGGTCAGCGCGGCGGCTGCCAGGATGCGGATGAGCTTGGGGGACAGCATGATGGGATGAGGTTCCTGAACAAAGAGGTTACAGACAGGGCCGGGCCCGGATTAGTTCAATCAAAAACCATGATGCGGACGACGTGTTACTGGCGCACCACCGCCGTTTCGATCTTGTTCTCGCCCAGCCGGCCGCGGGCGCGGTTCATGTCGTCCAGGCGGGCGAACGGACCGACGCGGACGCGGTTGATCGGCTTGCCGTTGACTTCGGCCTTCTGGACCGCGACCGGCAGCCCCAGCAGGATGATGCGGGCCTTGAGCGATTCGGCATCATCCTGGCCGCGGAAGGCGCCGGCCTGCAGGTAATAGGTGCCATTGGCCGAGGCCGTCGGTGCGGCGCTGGCGGCCGGCGCCTTGGGTGCGGGGGCCGGCGCCACCTTGGCGATGGGCGTGGGCGGCGCGCTGGCGGCCGGCGCCGCGGCGGGCGCGTTGCTGGTGCTTGGCAGGGTGGCGATCAGCGCGCCCAGGTCGTCGGACTTGCGCGACGGCTCGGCGCCGCCACCCGCGCCCGGCAGCGGCACCGGGGCCGTGGCGGTGGGGCCAGTGGGCGAGGAGCCCGCGGCGCCGTCACGGCCGTACAGGCCGGCGTTGGGATCCGGCGCCTGGCGCGGATCGGGCAGCTTGCCCGCGTCGCCTTGCCGGGAGGCGCGGTCGACGAAGGGCACGGGTGCCTTGGTGACGTAGAACGCCACGACGGCGGCGACGATCAAGCCGAGGAGCAAACCGGCCAGCGCCCCGTACAGGGTGCTGCCGCTTTCGCCCGACCGGCGGGTGGTTTTGCGCTTGGTGGCCATGTCCCGATGTTACATCCGCTCGGGGGCGGACACGCCCAACAGCGTCAGGCCATTGGCCAGCACCTGGCGCGTGGTCGCGGCCAGGCGCAGGCGCGCCAGCTTGAGCGCGGTGTCGTCGACCAGCACGCGCTCGGCGTTGTACCAGCCGTGGAAGTCCGCGGCGCAGTCGCGCAGCCAGAAGGCGATGTGGTGCGGGGCCAGTTCCTGGGCGGCCAGCGCCACCACGTGGGGAAATTCGGCCAGGCGCTGCATCAGCGCGAATTCGCTGGGGGCGGTCAGCAGGGATGCATCGGCCGCGGCCACGTCGGCCGCCGGCATGCCGGCGTTGTTGATCACCGAGCAGATGCGGGCGTGGGCGTACTGGATGTAATAGACCGGGTTCTCGTCGCTCTTGGACAGCGCCAGGTCGACGTCGAACACGAACTCGGTGTCGGCGCGGCGCTGGATCAGGAAGTAGCGCACGGCGTCGCGGCCGACCCAGTCGATCAGGTCGCGCATGGTGACGTAGCTGCCGGCGCGCTTGGAGATCTTGACCTCCTGGCCGCCGCGCATCACCTTGACCATCTTGTGCAGCACGTAGGACGGGTAGTCCTTGGGAATACCCTCTTCCAGCGCCTGCAGGCCGGCGCGCACGCGCGCCACGGTGCCGTGGTGATCGCTGCCCTGGATGTTCACGGCGCGGTGGAAACCGCGTTCCCACTTGGCCTTGTGGTAGGCCACGTCCGGCACGAAATAGGTGTAGCCGCCCTCGCTCTTGCGCATGACGCGGTCTTTGTCGTCGCCCGTGCCCAGTTCGGTGGTGCGCAGCCACAGCGCGCCGCCTTCTTCATAGGTGTGGCCGCCGGCGATTAGCGCCTTGACCGTGGCTTCGACCCGGCCCGAGGTGTACAGCGAGCTTTCCAGGTAGTAGTTGTCGAACTTCAGTCCGAACGCCTGCAGGTCCAGGTCCTGCTCGCGGCGCAGGTAGGCCACGGCGAAGGCGCGGATGTCTTCCAGGCTGTCGATGTTGCCGGTGGCGGTGACGGGCTCGCCGTCCGAGGCCTGGATGGTCTTGCCGGCCTGGAAGTCGCGGGCGATGTCCAGGATGTAGTCGCCCTTGTAGCCGTCGGCGGGCCACTCGGGCGAGTCGGTCGTCAGGCCGCGGGCGCGCGCCTGCACGCTGATGGCCAGGTTCTCGATCTGGTTGCCGGCGTCGTTGTAATAGAACTCGCGGGTCACGTCCCAGCCGATGGCGTCGTACAGGCGGCACAGGGCATCGCCCAGGGCCGCCTGGCGGGCGTGGCCGACGTGCAGCGGGCCGGTGGGGTTGGCGGACACGAATTCCACCAGGATCTTCTCGCCGCTGCGGGCGGCCCGGCCGAAGGCCTCGCCCTGCTCGGCCACGGCGGCGATGACGGCCTGGCGGACGGCGGCGGTGACGCGCAGGTTGATGAAGCCGGGGCCGGCGACTTCGGCGCTTTCCACCAGGTCGCGGGCGCCGGGCTGCGCCAGCAGCGCGTCGACGATGGCCTGGGCCAGTTCACGCGGGTTGCGCTTGGCCGGCTTGGCCAGTTGCATGGCCACGTTGGTGGCGACGTCGCCGTGGGCGGCGACCTTGGGGCGCTCCAGCAGCACGTTGGCTCGGGCCGTATCGGCCTGGGCGTCGGGCAGGCTCTGCGCGATGGCGGCCTGGATCAGGGAGATAAGCTGTTTCTGTTGCTCGGGGAGCATGGGCGTCTGGAGAAAGTCTGGGTGGGTGACGGGGGCGGCTGCGGGCGCGGCCGGGCCGCGGGCCCGCGCGGGCGGCCCACCGGTGGTGCCGGCGGGCGGGATCGGCCGGCTGGCGCGCTTCGGGAAGCGCGGCCACCGCGCGGACGCCGGCAATCTGGGCCGCCGCGGATCCTGCCGTCACGGGAATCTCCTGAATCATAGCTTGATTTGGCGGCCGCCACCGGCCGCCCGCCCGGCGCCAGGCGCTGCGCGCCGGGGGCCGGTTGGCATCCCCAGGGCGTTGCGGTAGTGTATGTAAGGTATTCAATCCGTAGGAGACCGGAATATGCTGATTACATTTCACTCCAAGGTCGTGGCCGAGGTCCTGATGCTCACGGACCATGCCGGCGCCCTGCTGCAAGCGGCGGGCAAATCCTTCGGCGACAAGATCCCCGAGCGCGGCGTGTTCACCGTCGACCAGCTCGGCCCGGCCATCCAGGGCATCGAACGGGCCATCGAAGAGGCCCAGGGGCATCCCGACGAGGACGACGAAGACGAGGACAAGGCGCCGGTGGCGCCGATGGCGCGCACGGTAGGCCTGAAGGAACGCGCCTTTCCGCTGCTGGACATGATGCGCCAATCGCAGGCGGCCGGCGCCGAAGTCACCTGGGAGGTGTCGCGCGGCTGGTAGGTCAATGTCGCCGGACGGACAATCTGCCCGGCGTTTTTTGCCTACCCTTGCGGCTACGCCACTTCAAGGAATCCGCCCCATGCGCAGCGACATCACCATCGTTTTCGATCCCCGGCGCTCGCTGGACCTCTCGGCCAACGTCGAGCCCAGCCCGCAGCGCCAGAGCCAGGCCCGCGACTGGTTCGATGGCGCCTGGGAGACCCTGGGCTGCGAGCCCCTGCGCCCCAGCGGCAAGGTGCTGTTGCTGGACAAGGTGCTGGGCGTGGCCGACGCGCTCGGCTACGACACCCTGTCGACCGACGAAAAGGAAGCGCGCGAGTTCGCCGAGAACCTGGCGCTGGCGCTGGAGCGCCCGCGCATCACCGTGGATCTGCCCGGCCTGACGGTCGGCTATTGACCGGGCGGCGTCCGCCGCGCCGTCCCTGACCCGGATCCGCCGCCGGAACCGGTCCTCTCCCCCCGCTACGCCGCCATCGCCTGCCCCGCCAGGCGGGGGCGGCGTCGTGCCGCCCGCCGCCACGGAACCAATCGGGCCCGTGCGTTACTCATGGGCAAGGATGGCCGGGGTGCCATCCGCCGATCATCCCCTTTGCGCGGAACCCGTGACATGAGCCAGGATCGTTATCTCGCCCTGTTGAACGCCTATGCGCGCCGCCGCCCGGCCCATGCCGACGTGGCGCGGACGCAGCAGATCGTCATCGACGGGCACGCCATCAGCCTGTGGTGCGCGCCGGCCGACTCCGCCGACGATGCCCTGCTGGTGTGCCGCGCCGATGTGGCGCGCTTTCCGGCGGGCCTGCCCAATTCGGTCTGCCGGTTGCTGCTGCAGGCCAACAACCTGTGGGCGGGCACCCACGGCGCCACGCTGGGCCTGCGCGGCCACGACACCGTGATGCTGAGCGCCGCGCGCCGCGTCGGTTCACTGACCGCCGCCACGCTCGATGCCCTGTTGGTCGAATTGCACGTCGACGCCCGCACCTGGGCCGCGCAATTGACGCGCCGCGCCACCCCATCCGCCGCCGGCGCCGAGGCCGGCATGCTGCACCTGCGCGCCTGACTGCGCCTGCCCCTGCCGGAGCCTTGCCCCATGTCCGAAGCACGCTATCAAACCGCCCTGGCCGATCTCGCCGTCCATATCGGCGTAGACGCGGCCGCGCTGGCCGCCCGCCAGGAACTCGTCATCGACGGCGCCGCCATCGCCCTGGCCTACGTGGACGACGGCCTGGGCGGCGCCATGCAGGGCGCCTGCCGGGTCGGCGCGCAGCCCTTGCCGGCCGAGCCGCCGGCCGGTCTGCTGCCCCTGTTGCTGCAAGCCAATACGCTGGGCCCCGCCACCCGCGGCGCCACCCTCGGCCTGCAACGGTCGGGCCATCTGGTGCTGGCCAGCCGCCAACCGCTGGACCTGCCGTCCGAGCGCCTGGCGCAAGCCTGGCGCGATCTGGCCGAGGTCGCGGCCGGTTGGGCGGCCGCCATCGATCAAGGGCTGGGCGATCCCGCCGGCCCCCGCTGAATCCGCTACGCGACAGGAGCTTCCCATGTCCCGCTATCAAACGCTGCTCGAAGATTACGCGCGCCTGGCCGGCCTGGCGCCGGTCGAGGATTTCCTGGCCAGCCAGGAGCTGGTGATCGCCGATCTCGTGGTCGGCCTGGCGCTCGAAGGCGACGCCGACCGCGGCGATATCGCCTTTTTTGCCTCGCTCGGCCGGCCGGCCCCGCAGGTGGCGCGCGAGCAGTTGCTGCAACTGATGCTGGAGGCCAATGCGCTGTGGGTCGGTACCGGTGGCTGCACGCTGGGCCTGCAGGCCGGCAGCGGCGCGGTACTGCTGTGCGCCCGGGCGCCACTGGCCCTGTGCGATGCGCCGGCGCTGGCCGCCGCGCTGGATGCCTTCGCCGACGTCGGATTGTTGTGGCGCGAGGTGGTGCAGGGCCGCGTCAGCCCTGAATTGCCGCAACGCGCGGCCTGACCGGGGAGCGCCGCCATGTTCATCAATCCCAATGCCGGCCGCGTGGTCGGCGGCGAGCAGTTGCCCCCGCAGGAGCACACGGCCGCCACAACCGTCGGCACGACGGCGCCCCAGCCTGGCACCGGCGGGTTGCAGGGCACGCTGGTGGCCGTCGGTGAAGGCGGCACCGCCGCGTTGCGCGAGGACGCGGCGCAGGCCCAGGGGTGGTTCAGCGGCGCGCTGTCGGCGTTCTGGCAGGCGGCCGAGGCGTTCACCTTCGCCATGCATGGCGGCCCTATGGACGACGACACCGAGGTGCGCGCCGAAGGCGACGCCGGTGACGACCTGCGCACGGACGAGGACGCCACGCTGACCGAGGTGGAGGACGACGACGAAGAAGAATTCTTCGACTGCGATGACGATGGCGTCGCCGCCTACAACGCCCGCCAACTGGAGCGGCAGGCGATGCCGGGCGGCGCGTCCGGCCCGGCGTCCCTGGTTGATGGGCCGGTCCTGCCGTTGTCGTCCTTGCTGGATGATATCGGCGAACTGGAGGTCCTGGGGGTGGAGACCGACCCCACCCCCGTCCGCGAAGTGGTGGCGCAGCAGACCCAACAGCAGCAGGACGGCATCGTCGGCCGGCTGATGGCCATGGGCGGCAATGCCTTGGGAGCGGTGACCAGTGCCGCGTCGAATGTGGTTAACACGGTTGCGAGCTATCTGCCGGGCCGCGGCGCGCCGGTGTCCGGGAGCGAGGGCGTCAGCGCCGGCCAGACTGTCTCCGAGCGCAATCTGGCGCGCGCTGGCGAGGTCGCGGTCAAGATCGACGCGGAAATGGCCAAGCTCAATGAGCAATTGCGGCGCATGGGCGGCGATGCGTTGCGCGTGCCCGATGGCGAACGCCTGAACACCCCCACGTTGTCTGCCTGGGATACCCTGTCGCGCTGGAACCACCAGGCGCGCGGCGCCATGTCGGCCGGGCTGACCACGCTGGGCTGGACCACCGCCGCGGTCGCCATCCCGACGGCCACCAGCGTCATTACCTCGCCCTTGGGCTGGACCCCGACCGGCATCGGCATCAACGCCACGGCCACGCTCGGCGGCGCCTATCTGGGCCTGACCGCGCTGCGCGACTTTCCCGAGCTGGCGAGCAACCGCGCCGCGCTCAGCCTGGTCGAGAGTACCCTGCAGGCGCTGCAGCCGCAGTTCAGCGAGCTGGACAACCTGATCGCGCAGGAGCAATCACGCCAGACCGCCAGCGAACGCACCATGCTGGTGTCGCTGGAGCGCGGCCCGCGCATGGAAGCGCTGCAACGCGAATTGGCGCAGGTCGGCGAAGCGCTCAAGACCGCGCCGTCGGCGCCGGTGCAGGGCGCCGCCACGCGCCATCCGGTGGCCCTGGGCGATGGCCAGGAGCGCGCGCAGACGCTGGGCCTGGCACAACGCGCCAAGTCGGCATTCCAATCGTTCTTCGGCTCGATCGCGCGCGGCCTGACCAGCGTCGGCCGCTTCCTGGCCGACCTGCCCAATGTGCCGGGCCGGCTGCTCGAGCAGCGCGCCGCGGGCAAGAGCGAACTGGCCTATGCCCGGGGGGCGGGACGCGCCGCGCTCAATCTCCTGTCGTCGCCGCGCGAAGGCGGCATCGTGCGCGATGGCGTCGATGTGCGGACCTTGCGGCGCGCCGCCGACGCCGGCGGCATATCGCAGGGGCTGGACGAGGTACGCCGCCAGATGTACATCGGCGAGAACCTCACGCACGCCCTGCGCGACAACGCCTCGCCCGCCTTTGGCGCGATTGCGGTGGGCACCGGCCTGCAGCAGGTCGCGGCCACCGCCAACCTGACCACGGCGCGCGCCATGGCCTGGTACTTCGCGGGCGCGGCCGACGCGGCCGAGCGCGGCAACGGCCAGGAACCGGCCGTCACCCGCAATACCGATGGCAGCCTGTCGGTGGCCGATCCGGACCGCAAGCTGTACAGCTTCCTGATGCACGCGCCCTCGGTCTACACCGGCTCCATGGCGGGAGAGTCATCGGGCGAGCCGGGCCGGCTCACGCTGGATGACTACCGGCGCGGCTTTCCCGACGGCGCGCGCGGCATGCAGTTCGAAACCGCGCTCGACGCGCACGGCGCCGCCGAGTTGCGCATCCGCTTCGTTGCCGACCGCGCGCGGCCGGTGTTCACACCGCTGGCCAATGAGCATGGTGTGCTGCTGACCATGTACCAGGCCCTGCACAGCCCGGCACAGGCCGGCGAACGGCAGGCGGATTTCTCCGGCTGGTCACGCGAGCAGTTGCAGGCGCACCAGTCTTCTCTGCTGGCCGCGCTGCAACGCGAGAACACGTTGCTCGCGGGTGACCAGCAGCAGATCCACGACCTGCGGGACTGGCAGAATCCGGCTTTCCTGGCCGGGCGCGCCTGAGATCCTGGCCCGGGCGCAACGGCCCGGGCGCGCGGCGGGTCAGCGGATGCCGGCCCGCATGAACGACTGCACGAACTGGCGCTGGAACAGCAGGAAGGCGATCAGCAGCGGCGCCGCCGACATCAGCGTGGCGGCGGTGATGACCGACCAGTCGATGCCCTGGTCGGTCGACGAGAACACCTGCAGGCCCACGGTCAGCGGCCGCGATTCCACCGAGTTGGTGATGATCAGCGGCCACAGGAAGTTGTTCCAGTGGTGGCTGACCGACACCAGTCCATAGGCCACGTAGATCGGCTTGGCCAGCGGCACGTACACCTTCCACAGCACCTGCAGCGCGTTGGCGCCTTCCATGCGCGCCGCCTCTTCCAGCTCGCGCGGCACGGTCTTGAAGGTCTGGCGCAGCAGGAAGATGCCGAAGGCCGAGGCGAAATACGGCAGGCCGATGGCGAACACGGTGTCGCGGACACCGAGCAGGCTCATTGAGCGGTAGTTTTCCACCAGCAGCACATCCGGCATGATCATGAGTTGCAACAGCACCAGCATGAAGACGAAGTCGCGGCCGCGGAACTCGAAGCGCGCGAAGGCGTAGCCGGCCAGGGTCGACAGCACCAGTTGCGCCGCCAGCACCATCGTCACCAGCAAGAACGTGTTGGCGAAATAGCGTGGGAACGGCGCGGCCTGCCAGGCCCGCGCGAAGTTGTCGAGCGTGAGCGGCGCGAACAGGTCGAAGCGGGTGGCATAGGCCGGCGGATGGAACGCGGCCCACACGGCATACGCCAGCGGCAGGATCCACAACAGGCCCAGCGTCCACGCGCCCAGGGTATCGAGCTTGTCTTTCATTGGTAGTGCGTCCTGCGGTCCAGCCAGCGGAACTTGATCAGCGCAGTCAGCGCCAGCACCACCAGCAGCACGACGGTCAGCGTCGCGGCGTAGGCGGTGTCCCAGAAGCTGAAGCCCACCTGGTAGATGTAGTAGAGCAGCAGCGTGCTGGCGTTGTCGGGCCCGCCGCGAGTCATGACCACCACGTGATCCACCAGCCGGAAGGCGTTGATCAGCGCATTGATCAGCACGAACAGCGTGGTCGGCATCAACAGCGGCCACAGCACGCGCCGGAAATATTGCCAGCGCGAGGCTCCTTCCAGCATCGCCGCCTCGCGCAGCGACGGCGACACCGTCTGCAACGCGGCCAGGTAGAAGATCATGAAGAAGCCGGATTCCTTCCACACCGTCACCAGCATCAGCGCCGGCAGCGCCGTCTCGCGGTTGCCGAGCCAGTTGGGGCCGGGCGAACCGAAAAGCTGCATCACCTGCGCGATCAGGCCGTACTGCGGGGTGTAGAAGAACAGCCAGATGTTGGCCACCGCCACCATCGGCAGCACCGTTGGCGTGAAGTACGCCATGCGCAGGAAGCCGCGCCCGCGCAGGTTGCGGTTGACCCACAGCGCCATGACCAGCGCGATGCCGATCGAGGTCGGGATGGTGCCCAGGGCGAACCACAGGTTGTTCCAGAGCGATTGCCAGAACACCGGGTCGTCACGCATGACGGCGTAGTTTTCCAGCCCGACGAAGCGGGCCGGGCGCGCGCCCTTGGGCGTGGAAAAGAAACTGTGCCAAAGCGTCGCCAGCGCCGGGTAATGCGTGAACGCGGCGAGCAGCACGATGGCTGGCAGCAACAGCAGCCAGCCATAAAGCGCATTCAAAGAGCGGCTCATCGTGCTTGCGGGATCACTTGTAGGAACGCAGTATGCGGTCGGCTTCGCGCTGGGCGTCGGTCAGCGCCTGCTGCGGGGTCTTGGAGCCCGTCAGCGCTGCCTGCAGGGCATCGTTCAGCGTCTTGGTGACGCGCTGGTTTTCGTGGGTCGAGAATTCCGCCACGCTCACCTGCAACTGGTCGCGCGCCACGGTCGCGGCCGGCACTTCCTGCGCGTACTTCTTCATCTTCTCGGTCTGCCAGGCGGCCGGGGTCACGGCCACGTAGCCGGTGGCGATGCTCCAGTCGGCGGCGCGCTCGGGCGTGGTGGCCCATTGCGCGAACTTGAGCGCGGCCTGTTGCTGTTCCGGCGTGCCGCTCTTGAAGATGTAGAAGTTGCCGCCGCCGGTCGGGCTGCCGCCGCGCTTTTGCTGCGGCATCATCGCCACGCCGAACGGGAAGTCGGCGTTCTTGCGGATGTTGGTCAGGTTGCCGGTGGTGGTCCAGACCATGGCGGCCTTCTTTTCCAGGAAGTCCTTGGGCGTGGTGCCCCAGTCGATCGTGCCGGTGGGCATGATCTTGTGCTTGGCCGACAGGTCGCGCCAGAACTGCGCGGCCTCGACCACGGCGGGCTTGTCCAGGTAGACCTCGTTACCGGCCTCATTCATCAGGATGGCGCCGTTGGGCGTGGTCAGGGCCTGGAACAGCCAGTAGGCGAAGGCGCCGCCCGACGGGATCTCGATGCCCCACTGGGTGGTGTTGCCGTTGGCGTCCTGCTTGGTCAGCTTCTTGCCGTACTCGACCAGCTCGGCCCAGGTGGCCGGCGCGCGTTCCGGATCCAGGCCGGCGGCCTTGAACAGATCCTTGTTGTAGTACATCACGATGGTCGAACGCTGGAACGGCACGCCCCAGGTGTGGCCGCCGGTGCGGCTGTTCTGCATGAAGGCGTCGTAGAAGCCGCCGAGCCACTTCTTGTCGGCGTCGCTCTTGGCCAGCGTGTCGATCGGCACGATGGCGTCTTCGTCGATCAGCGTGAACATGTCGGTGGACAGCAGCACGGCCAGTTGCGGCGGCGTGCCGCCCTTGAGCGCGGTCAGCGCCTTGGCGATCGAGTCCTGGTAGGAACCGGCATAGATCGGCTTGATCTTGATGTTGGGATTTTCCTTCTCGAAGTCCGTCACCATGTCATCGACGATCTTGGTGATCGGGCCGCCCACGGCGACCGGGTAGTAGAACTCCACTTCGACGGGCTTTTGCTGCGCCTGCGCGGGCAGCGACAGGCAGGCGGCGGCGAGGCTGGCGGCCAGGGTCTTGAGTACGATGCGTCGCATGGTTGCGTTTCCTTTCCTGTGGATTGGGCGTCTTCAGCGCCCGACGGTGTTGATGACCGCCGAATCGGCGGCAAAGAAATGCTGTTGCTCGGCCAGCCACGACAGGCGCAGCGATTCGCCGGCGCTGGCGCGCAGATGGCCGCCCACGCGCACCGCCACGCCGCCGCTGTCGCCGATACGGCAGACCACGATGGAATCGGCGCCGAAGTACTCCACGCTTTCCACCGTGGCGGCGATGCCGTCGCCGTCGATGCGGATGTGCTCGGGGCGCACGCCCAGCTTGGCCGCGCCTTCCGGCGCGCCGGCGATGGCCGGACCGTGGGTGCCGGCGATCACGGTGGCGCCCTGCAGCGGCATCAGCTTGATCAGGTTCATGGGCGGCGTGCCGATGAAGCGCGCCGCGAATTCGCTGGCCGGACGGGCATACAGGCCGTCGGGCGTGTCGTGCTGTTCGATCTGGCCGCCGCGCAGCAGCACCACCTGGTCGGCCATGCTCATGGCCTCGGTCTGGTCATGCGTGACGTACACCATGGTGATGCCCAGGTCCTGCTGCAGGGCGCGGATCTCGCGGCGCATTTCATGGCGTAGCTGGGCGTCCAGGTTGGACAGCGGCTCGTCCATCAGGCACACCGGCGCTTCCGATATCACCGCGCGGCCCAGCGCCACGCGCTGCTGCTGGCCGCCCGACAGTTGCGACGGCTTGCGGTCCAGCAGATGGCCCAGGCCCAGCAGCGAAGCCACGCGTTGCAGGCGGCGGTCGTAGTCGCGCGCCGGCTCCTTGCGCACCTTCAGGCCGAACAGGATGTTCTCGCGCACCGACAGGTGCGGGAACAGCGCGTACGACTGGAACACCATGGAAATGCGGCGCTTGGCCGGTGGCAATTGGGTGACGTCGCGGTCGCCGATGCGGATGGTGCCGGACGTGGGCGTGTCGAGCCCGGCGATCATGCGCAGGGTGGTCGACTTGCCGCAGCCCGAGGGGCCCAGCAACACGGTGAAACTACCCGCTGGCACGGTGAAGCTGACGCCGTGGATCGCGGCCGCGCCGCCGTATTGCTTGGTGAGGTTATCCAGAACGATGGATGACATGCTGTCTCTTGGATCTAGTTTTCTGATCCGTCTGTGGCGCGTGCGATGAAAACCTTTTCATTGTGCAGCGCAAACATGACGGAGATATGGCAGGGCATAGTGTTTGTAATCGAGATTGGCGCTCAGGCGAAGGGATATGGCCCGGGGTATTCCCCAATCACGGCGTGGTGGGTGACCAGGGCGCCGTCGTGCCACCAGTGCAACTGGTAGCCCGGCGGCTCCATGATGTATTGCAGGGCCGGACGCGGCCCCAGTTCCAGCGCCAACTGGTGCGCGGTGCCGGGGCAGGTCGAGGCGATGGTGCCGCCGAAGCGGCGGAAGATGGTGCGATGCAGGTGTCCGCACAGCACCCGTTCGACGTTGGGATAGCGCGCCACGATGCGCTCCAGTTCGGGCGCGCCAGCCAGCAGGCCGATGTCGTCCATGTGCTCGATGCCGGTCAGGAACGGCGGGTGATGCATCAGCACCAGCGTTGGCCGGTCCGCCTGCTCGGCCAGGCGCGCGGCCAGCCAGCCCAGGCGTTCGTCGCACAATTCGCCGTGGCTCTTCATCGGCACCACGGTGTCCAGCGCCAGCAGGCGCAGCGGCCAGGTTTCGACCGCGTACTGGATGAACGACCCTTGCCCCTGCAGATAGCCATGTTCCGGAAAGGCGGCGCGCAACTGCGCCCTGTCGTCGTGATTGCCGGGCAGCAGGAAATACGGAATTTCAAGCGCCTGCAATTGCTCGCGCAGCGCCTGGTACTCGTGCGGCCGGCCCAGGTCGGTCAGGTCGCCCGTGATCAGCACGCAGTCGGGGCGCGGCGCCAGCGCGTTGAGCGCGCGCACCGCCGGCCCGAGGAAGGCAGCCGGGTCGATGATGCCGTAGGCCTTGTCGCCCGGATTGCGCATGTGCAGGTCGGTAATCTGTGCGATGAGCATGAAGCGTGTCTCGATCTTTATCTATTCTGGAAATTTCAGCGGCGCACGGGGGCAGCGGTGCCGCCAACCACGATGCAATGCGGCAGGCGGCTCGATTGCGGCGGTTGGCCGTGGATCTGCGCCAGCAGGTTGGAACAGGCGGCCTGGCCGATGCCGTCGCTGGGTTGCGCCACGGTGGTCAGCGGCGGTGTCAGCAGGGCGCCGAAGCGCATGCCGTCGAATCCGCATACCGAGATATCGGCGGGTACCGACAGCCCCAGCGCCACCAGATCGGCGATGACCGCCGTGGCCAGCAGGTCGTTCGAGCAGAACAGCGCGGTGGGCGCCTGCTTGCCGCGCAGCGCGGCCTTGAGGGCGTCGGCGTCGCTGCCGGTATGCGAGCTCATGGAAATATGCTGGAGCGGCGCCAGGCCCAGCTTCTTGGCGCAGGCGCGCGCGCCGGACAGGCGGCGGCGGGCACGGTCCGAAGCGGTCAGCGGGCCGGTCACGATGGCGATGCGCCGGTGTCCCAGCGCGGCCAGGTGCGCGACCATGTCGACGGCGGCGGCGCGGTTGTCGACCGAGGCGTAGGGGTGGTCGGAAGACTCGTTGTAGACCAGCACGTATGGCATGCCGGCGCTGTCCAGGTCGTCCAGCGTGGTGCTGCGGGCCGCGTCCGCCACGGTCAGGATCAGGCCGTCGACCTGGTGGTCGATCAGGCCCTGGACCGCGGCCGATTCCACTGCCGGGTCATAACCGGTGGCGGTCAGCATCACGCTGTAGCCGGACTCGCGGGCACGCCGTTCGGCTCCCTCGAAGCACTCGGCGAACACCGGATTGGACAGCGTCGGCAGGATCAGCCCGATGGTGCGGGTGCTGCCGGAGCGCAGGCTGCGGCCGACGCGATTGGGCCGGAAGCCCGCGCGTTTGGCGATGGCGCGAATATGCGCCAGCGTTTCCGGATGGACGATTTCGGGCTGGTTGAACGCGCGCGACACCGTGGCGGGAGAGACTCCCGCCTTGCGGGCCACTTCGATGATGGAGAATCGGGGCGATGCGCGCGACGCCATGGCTGGATTGCTGTGGATTTGCTGAAAACGTTTTCATCTTACAAGACAATTATGACCTTTGTGTTGCACCCGTTTGCGCTATGCTGACAACAACGCAACAACACAAGGCCATGGCGCGACGCGACACGAAACCCCCTGCGAAAACGCGTTTTTTCAGTGGTTTTCCTAATTGACGCGGCGCGCACGAAGGCTGGGTCTGTCATGGCCGGCGTGCATCATGGATCGCGCCGGATCAGGATAAACCCCAGGTCAAGGGGACCGGGTGCGGAAGTCAGTACCGTGCATCTCGCGCGGCACCGGGATAGAGGAAAGGATCATGTCTACTGCCTTGAACAGACTTGGCGCGCTTGACGCGGCGCGCAAGCTGCAACGGCGCGAATTGACCGCAGTGCAATTGGTGCGGGCCTGCTTTGCCCGCATCGAGCAACGCGAAAACACCATCCATGCCTGGACGGCGCTGCAAAAGCAGGCCGCCCTGGACCACGCGCAAACCCTCGACCAAGGCGCCTTGCGCGGCCCGCTGCATGGCCTGCCGATCGGCGTCAAGGACCTCTTCGATACCATCGACCTGCCCACGCGTTACGGTTCACCCATCTACGAACGCCACCGCCCCGGGCTCGATGCTGCCGCCGTGGCGCTGTGCCGCCATGCCGGCGCCATCGTGATCGGCAAGACCGTCACCACCGAGTTCGCCACTTACCAGGCGGGCCCCACGCGCAACCCGCGCAACGAGGCCTACACGCCGGGCGGCTCTTCCAGCGGCTCGGCCGCGGCGGTCGCCGACGACATGGTGCCGTTCGCGCTGGGCTCTCAAACCGCGGGCTCCATCATCCGGCCCGCTTCGTACTGCGGCATCGTCGGCTACAAGCCGACCTTCGGCGCCATCTCGCGCGCCGGCGTGAAGAGCCTGGCCGAATCGCTCGACACGGTCGGCGGCTTCGCCCGCTCGGTGCCGGACGTGGCCTTGTTCGCCTCGGTGCTGATGCGCGATCCGCGCCTGCTGAACCTCGCCTATGACGCCAAGCCGCGCATCGGCATGTATCGCAGCCTGCAATGGCGCCATGCCCAGTCCGAGACCAAGGAAGCTTTCGCCCAGGCCGCGGCCACGCTGTCGCGGGCTGGCGCCCATGTCGAGGAAGTGCCGCTGCCGCCCGAGCATTGCGTGCTGGTGCAACTGCATGCGGACATCATGGCGTTCGAGTCTTCGCAGGCGCTGGCCTACGAACGGCTGGAACACGCCGCGCAGCTCAGCCCCAAGATCCAGGCGATCCTGGAGGCCGGCGCGCGGATCTGCGCCGAGGAACACATCGCCAACCTGGCGCGCGCCGCGGAATCGCGGGCGCGGGTGGATGGCTGGTTCGACAAATACGACGTGCTGCTGGCGCCTGCCGCCAGCGGCGAGGCGCCCTTCGCCGACCTGGGCACGGGCGACCCGCAGTTCTCGCGCGCCTGGACCCTGTTCGGCCTGCCCTGCCTGAGCCTGCCCTTCGCCACCGGCCCGCAGGGCCTCCCGGTCGGCCTGCAACTGATCGGCAAGCGCCACGACGACCATCGCACGCTGGCGATCGCCGCCTGGGTGCACGAGCGGCTGCTGGCCGCGCGCGCGCCCGACATCGGCGCCTCCGACATATGGCCGAGAGGCTGAGCCGGCGCGGCGCGCCCGGAGCGAAACCGTTGCCGCAAAACAAAGCCCGCCGGATAGGCGGGCATTTTTCGTGCAGGGCTGCTTCACCGTAAGAAGCGGGCATCGGCGGCGGAGGCGGTAACCCCCGCGCCTGCGGCCTGGGCGCGGATCACGCGGCCTCGGCGGCTTCCTGTTCGGTTGCGATGGCACCGGCATTGATGTGGCGGTTCACGGCGCTCAATACGGCCTGGAACGACGCGGTCACGATGTCGCGGTCGATGCCCACCCCAAAGCCCGTGCCCGAATCGCCGACGCGCAGTTCCACATAGGATGCGGCGCGGGTGTCGGTGCCGGTGCCGATGGCGTGCTCGTGGTAGTCCATGATGCGCACGGGCACGTCCAGCGCGGCCACGAAGGCCGAGATGGCGCCGTCGCCCTTGCCGGTCACGACGCGGCGTTCGCCGTTGAATTCGAGCTCGGCCTCGATGCTGAAGTGCTGGCCTTCGCCGGCCGCCGGGTTGCCGTCGATGCGATGACGCACCAGCTTCCACGGCGCCTTCTGTTCCAGGTACTCGCGGTTGAAGATGGTGTGCACGTCGTCGGCGGTGACTTCGCGGCCGGTCTCGTCGGTGACGCGCTGGATGGCGCGGCTGAATTCGATCTGCAGGCGGCGCGGCAATACCAGGCCGTGTTCCTGTTCGAGCAGGTACGACACGCCGCCCTTGCCCGACTGGCTGTTGACGCGGATCACGGCGTCGTAGCTGCGGCCGAGGTCGGCCGGGTCGATCGGCAGGTACGGCACTTCCCAGACGGCGTCGGGCTGCTGTTGTGCGAAGCCCTTCTTGATGGCGTCCTGGTGCGAACCGGAGAAGGCCGTGAAGACCAGGTCGCCGGCGTACGGATGGCGCGGGTGCACGGGCAATTGGTTGCAGTACTCGGCGCAGCGGCGCACTTCGTCGATGTCGGAGAAGTCCAGCCCCGGATGCACGCCCTGCGTGTAGAGGTTCAGGGCCAGCGTGACGAGGTCGACGTTGCCTGTGCGCTCGCCGCTGCCGAACAGGCAGCCTTCGATGCGGTCGGCGCCGGCCATCACGGCGAATTCGGCGGCGGCCACGGCGGTGCCGCGGTCATTGTGCGGGTGCACGCTCAGCACGATGCTGTCGCGTCGCGCCAGGTTCTTGTGCATCCACTCGATCTGGTCGGCGTACAGGTTGGGCGTGGTGGCTTCGATAGTGGCGGGCAGGTTCAGCACCATCTTGCAGTCCGGCGTGGGCTCCCATACGTCGGCCACGGCGTTCGAGACTTCCAGCGCGAATTCGGGTTCGGTGGTGCTGAAGACTTCGGGCGAATACTGGTAGCGCCACTTGGTTTCCGGGTGCTTGGCCATGTACTGCTTGACCAGGCGCGTGCCGGTCGTGGCGATGTTCTTGATTTCGTCCTTGGTCATGTTGAACACGACCTTGCGGAACGCCGGGGCGCAGGCGTTGTACAGGTGGACGATGGCCTGCTTGGCGCCGGCGGCCGATTCCACCGTGCGGCTGATCAGGTCTTCGCGCGACTGGGTCAGGACGATGATGGTGACGTCGTCGGGGATGCGCTTTTCGTCGATCAGCTTGCGCACGAAATCGAAGTCGGTCTGCGACGCGGACGGGAAGCCCACTTCAATTTCCTTGAAGCCGATCTTGACCAACTGCTCGAAGAAGCGGAGCTTGCGCTCGACGCTCATCGGCTCGATCAGGGCCTGGTTGCCGTCGCGCAGGTCGGTGCTCATCCAGATCGGCGGCTGCGTGATGCGGCGGCTGGGCCAGGTGCGCTCGGAAAAGTCGCGGGCGAAGGGCGCGAAGGGGACGTATTTGGTGGCGGGGTTGGCAAGCATCATCACTACACCTCGATCGGTTTCTTGTGAATCCCGGGATCGGTTTCCTCGGCCGGCATGCGGCCGGATGGCGGCCTGGTGCCAGGTTTGGCCGCGTTCGCGCGGCGCAAGATTCAGTTTTGAAAAGGGAAAATCGCGTGTGGCAAGCGTGGCTGCCGAGCTACCACGGGGACACTAGGCCCGGCAACCGATCGGTAGGTATAGCGATAGCGCGACGAAAGCGGTACGAGCGCGCAGGCCGGCAACCGGAGCGGCGGAGCGTCCGGTGGCGATCGCGAGGGAGGTGCGGTAAGCGGCCATAGGTTGCTAGTCAAACATACTTTTGCGGCAAGCGCAATCGGAAAGGCAGTAAAAAAGCCGGGGACGGATCCGTCCCCGGCCTCGGCCGGCTGTGTGGCCGACCTTATTGCGCCTGCATGTGGCCGCTCTGGACCACCTTGCCCAAGCGCTCGCGCTCACTCTTGGTGAAGGCGACGAAACTGGCGCGCGAGCCGCCGCCCGGCTCGATGCTGCTTTGGCGCAGCGCGTCCTGCACTTCCTTGGTCTGCAGGCACTTCTCGATTGCCGCGTTCATCTTGTCGAGCACATCCGCGGGCGTGCCGGCGGGAGCGAACAGGCCGGCCCAGTGGCCGATACGCACGCTCGGGAAGCCCGCTTCGGCGGTGGTGGGAATATCCGGCGCGCTGGCCATGCGCTTGTCCCAGGTCGTGGCCAGCGCCTTGAGCTTGCCGCTGCGGATCAGCGGCAGCGTGACGATGCTGGCTTCCGAGGTGGCGACGACCTGGTTGCCGATCACCGCGGTCACGCCTTCCGAACCGCTCTTGTAGGCGATGGGTTCGATCGGCAGACCGGTGGCTTCCTTGACCATCTCGGCGACGAAATGCGGCGTGCTGCCGTTGCCCGCCGTCGAGAACGTGATACGGTCGGTCTTGGCCTCTTTGGCGCGGGCGACGAAGTCCTTAAGGTCCTTGGCCGGGTTGGACGGGTTGGCGACGATCACCGACGGGGTGATCGATAGCAATGCCACCGGGGTCAGTTCTTCGTCTTTGTAAGGTTGGTCCGAGCGGATCAGGCTATTGGTGACGGTGCCATTGCTGCCCACCAGGTAGGTATAGCCATCGGCGGCGCTGCGGGCCACGTGCGCGGCGCCGACCACGCCACCGGCGCCGGGGCGGTTTTCGACGATCACGGGCTGGTCCAGGGTCTTGCCCACCGCCTTGGCGATGATGCGCGCGACCAGGTCGTTGGCGCCGCCCGCGCTGAAGGGCGCGACGAAGGTGATGGGTCTGTCGGGCCAGGCGGCGCTGGCCGGGGTGGCGGCGAAGGCGGCCGAGCAGGCCAGCAGGAGGCCGGCGGCATACCGGACAGGGGTGCGGAACATGTAAAGCAAACTCCAGGGGCTGGCCACGCGTCCGGCAGGTCTCGGCTGCCGGTTTATGTTTCAGTGTCGGGTGCGCGGCCGCGGTTACGCGAGCCTGGAGGGCCAGTATAGGGGAGCCCGGCTGGCACGGGACTGAAATGCCCAGGCCGCCTTGCGGCGGCCTGGTAACGGGTGAAGCAACCGCGGCTCAGCGCGCCGGGTCGCCGATGCGCGGTTCGATGTAGCGCTGTTCGCGGGCATCGCGGCGGCGGTCGTCGCGCCCGTCGCCCGATGGCCGGGCGGCCGTGCCGTCGAGGATTTCGGCTTGCTCGGCCACCATGGCGATCTTGCCGATGCGGTTGTGGCGGATTTCCGACAGCGAGCGGTACAGGTCGCCGACGGTGAACGGTTCTTCGCGGCTGCCCCAGGCCCAGCGCAGCACGCCAACCGATTCCTCGGACAACTGCGGCGCCAGGTCGGCCAGCACCTCGGTGCGAACCGGCGTGGCGCGGCCGGAAGCGAGGCTGGCCGATAGCCAGGCGCGCACGATGAAGAACGCGATCAGGGTCCAGATGCCGGCCACGACCCACCAGAGGTAGGGGTTGACCTTCTGCACCATGTCCATGGTGGGTTGGCCCAGCGAATGCAGGAAGTCATAGTTGACGCGCTTGCCGAAAGCCAGGATCCAGGAAGCGGCGAGATACCAGACGATCACGGCCACGGCGATCACGATCGCGCGCACGAGAAGCCTGGGAAGCGCCAGTTTGAGCAGGGTCTGGCCGATAAGTCGGCAATCCTGGCGAACGCGTGCGGGCGAAGTCTGATTCATCATGCAAAATATTGTACCTATGACCCGTCCTATTTTAGAACTGCGGCCCGGCCAGCACCTGACGCTGACCCCTCAATTGCAGCAATCGATCCGGTTGCTGCAACTGTCCACGCTCGAGCTCGAGGCGGAGATCTCGCAAGTGCTCGCCGACAATCCGTTGCTGGAACGCGACGATGAACCCGCTTCGGTCGAGACTCAGGCGGAATCCGAGCGCGAATCATCGGTACAGGACGACGAGCCCGCGCCCGAACGCGACGCACCCGTGGAGGAAATGCCCGGCTCCGGCGGTGTCTATCCCGACGACGATTCCAGCCTGCCCGAGGCGGCGCGTCCGGATACCCTGCGCGAGCATCTGCTGGGGCAATTGGTGCTGACGCGCGCCGCGCCGCGCGATGCCGCGTTGGTGGCGTTGCTGATCGACGAGCTGGACGAGAACGGCTACCTGGGCTCGCCGCTGGAGGAAATCCTGGGCTGGCTGCCGGCCGAGATGGAACCGGACCTGGACGAGCTACGCGCCGCGCTGTCGTTGCTGCAATCGTTCGATCCGGCAGGCATCGGCGCGCACGACATGTCCGAGTGCCTGCTGTTGCAACTGCGCCAGCCGGACCTGACGCGCCTGCCCGAGGCCGCCGACCCCAAGGCGCTGGCCTGCGCCCGCCAGATCTGCGCCCAGCACCTGGCGCTGTTGGCCACCGGCAACAGCGCCAAGCTGTGCGCGGCGATCGGCTGCGACGATGCCACGCTGCGCGCCGCCCACGCGCTGATCCTGCGGCTGGAGCCGCGCCCGGGCCGGGCCTGGACGGTGCCGGCGGCGGACTACGCGGTGCCCGACGTCATCGTGCGCAAGACGCGCCGCGGCTGGCAGGTGACGCTCAACAGCGCCGCCGTGCCGCGCCTGCAGATCAACGGCCTGTATGCGCAGATGCTGGCTAACCAGAAGGAATCCGCCCACGCCGGCCTGCAGTCGCAGTTGCAACAGGCCAAATGGATGATCCGCAATGTCGAGCAGCGCTTCGACACCATCCTGCGCGTGGCACAGGCCATCGTCGATCGCCAGACCGCCTTTTTCAGCCAGGGGCCGGCGGCCATGCGGCCGCTCATCCTGAAGGACATTGCCGGGGAACTCGGCTTGCATGAGTCGACCATTTCACGCGCTACCACACAGAAGTACATGCTCACTCCATTTGGCACGCTGGAGCTCAAGCGTTTCTTCGGGGCGGGGGTGTCGACCGATGGCGGCGATGCCACCTCGGCCACCGCCGTGCAGACCTTCATCCGCCAGATGGTGGCCGAAGAGAACCGCGCCAAGCCGCTGTCGGACAGCCAGATCATGGAAAAGCTGGCGGACCAGGGCATCGTCATCGCTCGCCGTACGGTCGCCAAGTATCGCGAGGCGCTGCGGATCGCGCCCGCCGCGCTGCGCAAGGCGCAGGCCGCAGCGCGCTGAACCCGCCTGGAACGGCGTGGCCGCGGGTGCCGCGCCGGGCCCGCGGTCGGGGCGCTCGTATGGCGTTGCCGCAATAAAACGTCCCTTATTTCAATAGGTTAGGCGGCGGCGTGGTTGCAAATTATTTACGCTGAGTACTTGCCATTGCAGGAATAAATCCCGATAATTATTCTCATGTACATTTGCGTATGTAATGCCATCACCGAACGCCAAGTCCGCGCCAGCGTGGACGCGGGCGCGACGTCGCTTTCCGACCTGCAGTTCGAGCTGGGCGTGGCCACGTGCTGCGGCTGCTGCGCGGCCACCGCCGCCGAATACCTGCCGGGCGGACGTTGCTCCAGCGTGTGCGATGTGCGCTCGATCGCCGTTCCGGTCAATCCGCCGGCCGCTGTGGCTGAAGCCGGTGCGGCCGCGGCGAACAGCAGCTATCCGGTCATCCAGGTCGCCGTCGCCTGAGCGGCGCCGCCACCTGCCACGGCTTGCAGGCCCAGCCCTGCAGGCCGTTCCATTTCCGTTTCACAGAAATCCCTGAGCATCGACGCCAATTGGCGCGTCGGCTCGCGCGCGGGTTCCGACAGGCATAGCGCCAATTCGGTCGGTGGCACCGCCGGCAGTGCCTCGTCCACCAGGCGGTGGCCCGGGGCGATGCAGCGACGCTCCAGCAATGCGACCCCCAATCCCCCTGCCAAGGCCGCCTGCAGCCCCATCAGGTTGGGACTCTCGTAGGCGATGCGCCAACGACGGCCGGCCCGCTCCAGTGCGTGAATGGCACGGTTCCGATAGATACACCCCTGTGGGAAGGCCACCAGTGGCACTGGCTCGCTGCTGGCCGGCAGTTCGTGGCGGCCTGCAATCCAGTGCAGCCGTTCGGACCAGGCGGCCAGGGCCGGCCCGGCGCCCGGCTCGCGCTTGAGCAACGCCAGATCCAGGTCGCCCCGTTCCAGCCCGCGTGTCAGGGCAACGGTCAGGTCGCACCGCACCGACAGCCGCACTGCCGGCCGGGCGCGTGCGAACCGCGCCACGATTGCCGTCAGCGTGTCGGCGGCAAAATCGTCCGGCACGCCAAGCCGGATCATCTCCACGCGCTTGCGGCCGCTGACCGCTTCGCGCACCTCGGTCGACAGCGCCAGCATGCGACGCGCATAGCCGAGCAGGCGCTCGCCATCCTCGGTCAAGTGGACCTGGCGGCCTTCGCGCACGAACAGCGTGCATTCGAGGGTGTCCTCCAGCTTGCGGATCTGCTGGCTGACGGTGGACTGGCTGCGGTGCACCCGCTCGCCGGCGCGGGTGAAACCGCCCGCATCGACGACGGACACGAAGCTGTGCAATAGATCGAGATCGAGCATGCGAACGGCCTTTGCATTGGTTTTTCAAATACTCTTGATCCAAATAAAGCGTTTGTCAATGGATAGGGCGGCGCCCAGAATGGGCTCCTCTTTGTCCTGCCTGGATCGGATGTGCCATGAAGGTGTCATCAACCCTGCCCGTAGCCGCCCTGCCCACCGACGCGCCGATGGGCGTGACCTGGGCGCCTATCGCGGCCTTCTGCTTTCTGTGGAGTTCGGCCTTCGCGGCGGCCAAGATCGCGGTGCGCGATTGCCCGCCCCTGACCCTGCTGACCATTCGCTTCCTCATCGCCGGCGCCCTGATGCTGGGCGTGGCCGCGGCTAGCGGGCGTTGGTCGCGGCCGGGCGCCCGCGACCTGGCCGCCTTGATCCTGCTGGGCGTGTTGAACAACGCCGCGTACCTGGGCCTGAGCTGGAGCGGCATGACCACGGTGTCATCGGCGTTCACGGCGGTGCTGATCAGCACCAACCCCCTGCTGATCGGCGTGCTGGCCGGGCCGGTTTTGGGCGAGCGCTTGGGTTGGCGCAAGATGTTCGGGTTGTGCCTGGGATTGGCGGGCGTGGCGCTGGTGCTGCGTTCGCGCCTGCACGGCATGCAGGAAGATGCGCACGGCACGCTGCTTGTGACCGGCGGGCTGGTGGCGCTGGTTGCCGGCACGCTGCTCTACAAGCGCCTCAAGCCGGCTGCGGGCCTGTGGATGGCGACGGGCATCCAGTCGCTGGCCGGCGCGGCGGCGCTGTTGCCGGTGGCGCTGCTGCACGAAAGTATTGGCGATGCGCGTCTGACGGCCAGCCTGTTCTGGAGCATGGCGTACATGATCGTCGCGGTGTCGATCGGCGGCTATTACCTGTGGTTCATGATCCTGGGGCGGGCCAGCGCCACGGCCGCCAGCGCGCTGCACTTCCTGATGCCGCCGCTGGGCCTGTTGTTCGGTTGGGTGGTGCTGCGCGAGCCGGTATCGTGGCTCGACCTGCTGGGCATTGTGCCGATCGCGCTCGGCATCTGGCTGGCGACGCGGCGCGCATCCTAGGGCCTGTAAGGCTTGTTATCGCGTGGATATGCCCTGGGGCGGCGGGTTGTTCGTGCACAACGTGGCGCGCTTGGGCAGTGGTCCGAGAAATTCGGCGTCCCGATGCGCTCGTTGCGTCCCCGCGCGAGCCTCGGAATGTCCGCTGATTGACCTGATGCGTGCCCGCGCAGCCCGCAATATGCCTCGCTTTCCGATGCAAATCATCAAGCACGCATACTCATTCTCATTTATGTGTCGCTTTCCGGTTGCGCTCGTAAAGCGGTTTACCAGATGCGCACCAAGGCTAGGCGCGGGCCCGCGGCCGATGTTAGTCTGCCGGGGTTGCGTACTCGCGGCATCGTGCGCTTCTTGTCGCGATGCAGTGCGCGTCGCGCATGACTGCAAGGAGTCCATCATGAAAGGCGATAAAACCGTCATCCAGTTTTTGAACAAGCAGCTGACCAACGAGCTGACGGCGATCAACCAGTATTTCCTGCATGCGCGCATGCTGAACCACTGGGGTTTCGACAAGCTCGGCAAGCACGAGTACGAAGAATCCATCGGCGAAATGAAGCATGCCGACCGCCTGATCGCGCGCATCTTCATGCTCGACGGCCTGCCCAACCTGCAGGACCTGCACAAGCTGCTGATCGGTGAAGACGTGCCGGAATTGCTGGCCTGTGACCTCAAGCTCGAGCAGGGTGCCCAGGCTACGGTGAAGGAAGCGATGGCCCACTGCGAATCGGTGCGCGACTACGTTTCGCGCGACCTGTTCCAGGACATCCTGGACGACACCGAAGAGCACATCGACTATCTGGAAACCCAGATCGACCTGATCGACAAGGTCGGCCTGCAGAACTACCTGCAAAGCCAGATGTCGGTGCCCGACTGAGCCGGTTGCCTGGCATGAAAATGGCGCCCCTCGGGGCGCCATTTCTTTTGGCGGATCGCGCGCGGCGCGGTTTGGAGGATGTGGCCTATTGCGGGCGGGCCGGGCATTCGGCCATAGTGCCCCAGGCCCGGTTGGGACCGCAGTACTTGTTGCGGGCCGCCCACGAGCACGAGGGACGTTCGAAGAAGCCCTGCGTGGCACAGTGTGCCAGTTCGCGCTTGAGCGCGTCCTGCCAGCCGGGCGCGCCCGGCGCGGGCGAGGAGTTCGGCGGAGGCGGCGCCTGCACCATGGGCGTGTTGCCGTAACCGGCGGCCTGTTGCGTCGTGGCCTGGCCGCCGTTGATGGCGGTGCCGGTGCCCGGTGCCTGCAGGTCGAGCGTGCTGACGTCGGAGGAGCCTTGCGGCAGCGGCACTTGCGAGGCGGCGGCGATCTCGCGCGCCTGCTCCTGGCTGATGCGTTCGCGCGAGATCTTCACGGCCGGATCGCTGACGGTGTCGAACAGCGAGACGGTGTTGATGGTCCATTCGTGGTCGGCCGGCTTGTCGGGCACGCCGAGCGTGCCGTCGATGCGCGGTTGCGGCGGCTGCGCCACATAGGGACGCCCGTTGGCATCGAGCACGGGTTGCTGCGACGCGGCCGCATCCTGACCGGGCGCAGGCGCGGCCTGCGGCGCATGCGCCACCAGCCAGTCACCCAGTTGAATACCGCCCCACGCCGACGCGCCAAGCGCCAGCAGGAGCGTTGCTAATAATAAACGCCAAGACATTGCTAACCTCAATCTGCCGTGCGGTACCCGAACGGGTCTACGCCTTGTCTCCGAAGACCTTGCCGCCATGCTCGCGCATGGCGTGGAATTTCACATCCGGATACAGTTCCTCGGCCACGCGCAACTGCGCGGGCGAACCGATCAAAAACGCCGCCGCATCGACCACATCATAGGCGATATGGGCGGCATTGGCATCCATGAACTTGCGCAGCGCCTTGGGGTTATCGGAAGTAATCCAACGTGCCATTGTGTAGCGCGACGGCATCATGCGCGCATCCACGCCGTACTCGGTTTTGAGGCGGTGCGCCACCACTTCGAACTGCAGTTGGCCGACCGCGCCGAGCAGCAGCGAGCCGCCGGCGGCCTCGGGGCGGAACACCTGGATGGCGCCCTCTTCGCCGAGCTGCGTCAGGCCGGTACGCAACTGCTTGGTGCGCAGCGGGTCCTTCACTTCGACGGCCTGGAACAGTTCCGGCGCGAAGAACGGCAGGCCGGTGAACTGCAGCGTTTCGCCTTCGGTCAGCACGTCGCCCAGTTGCAGCACGCCGTGGTTGGGAATGCCGATCACGTCGCCGGCATAGGCCTCGTCCAGCAGCTCGCGGCGTTGCGACAGGAACGACACCACGTTGTTGGGGCGCATTTCCTTGTTGGTGCGCGCGACCTTCAGGCGCATGCCGCGTTCGAAGCGGCCGGAGCTCACGCGCACGAAGGCGACGCGGTCGCGGTGGGCCGGGTCCATGTTGGCCTGCACCTTGAACACGACGCCGGTGAACTTGGGTTCCTCGGGCTGCACTTCGCGCTGCAGCGCGACGCGCGGGCCGGGGGGCGGGGCCTGCTCGACCAGCGCGTCCAGCACTTCCTGCACGCCGAAGTTGTTGATGGCCGAGCCGAAGAACACCGGGGTCTGCTTGCCGGCCAGGAACTGGTCGCGGTCGAAAGCGGGCGCGGCTTCGTTGATCAGCTCGATCTCGCCGCTGGCCTGTTCGAAGGCCGCGCCGAAGCGGCGGCCGATCTCGGGGTTGGTCAGACCTTCGATGAAATCGTCGTTGTCGGAACGGCGCTCCTGGCCGGGGCGGAACACGCGCATGCGGTCGCGGCGGATGTCGAACACGCCGCCGAAGGCCTTGCCCATGCCCACCGGCCACGAGAACGGCACGGCATCCATGCCCAGGTGGCCTTCGATTTCCGACAGTAGTTCGAGCGGCTCGCGCACTTCGCGGTCCATCTTGTTGATGAACGTGATGATGGGCGTGTTGCGCGCGCGGCAGACCTGCAGCAGGCGGATGGTCTGCGGCTCGACGCCGTTGGCGGCGTCGATCACCATGAGCGCGGCGTCGACCGCCGTCAGCACGCGGTAGGTGTCTTCGGAGAAGTCCTGGTGGCCCGGGGTGTCGAGCAGGTTGATGACGCAGTCGCGGTATTCCATCTGCATCACCGACGAGGCCACCGAAATGCCGCGCTGCTTTTCGATTTCCATCCAGTCGGACGAGGCGTGGCGCGAGGCCTTGCGCGCCTTGACGCTGCCGGCGATCTGGATCGCGCCTGCGAACAGCAGCAGCTTTTCGGTCAGCGTGGTCTTGCCCGCGTCAGGGTGGGAAATGATGGCGAAGGTACGGCGCCGCGCTACTTCTTGTGGGATGTTCATGATCGGAGGATTCAACCTGACGCCGCGGCTTCAGCCCGGCGCGGTCCGGTATCGTGCATCGAAACAAGCGGGGCACGCGC
>NZ_JCBANN010000022.1:0-72097 GCF_059761975.1 Achromobacter sp. 46006 | reverse complement strand
GCCCCAGGCCGCGGCGTTTTGCTTGGCGCCGCGACGGCCACGCGGGCCGCCTCGGTTGCCATCAACCTCACATATTGATCTTCGCGATCTTGGTGCCTTCGAGCGATACGCCCGCCATCAGGCCGCCATTGTTTAGCACGAATCCCACCACCGGCTGTTGCGCCGTATTGGTGTCGATACGGCCATTGGCGCCGATGTTGGCCACCGCCACGGTGGCATCCGCTCCCACCGTCCAGCCGTCGCTATTGCGGAATTTGTTCAGGGCCTCGTCGGTCATGAACAACACGAACATCGCCTTGGACTGCGCGCCGGCCTGAAAGCCGATCGAACCCGCGGTGGTGCTGTAGTAGCCGGCGTTGGCCCCGCCCACCCGCAGCACGCCCTTGCCGTGCTGGGCACCGATGAAAAAGCTGCCGCTCAGCACATCCGGGAAGATCAGCACGCCCTTGGCGCGCGCCACCAGATCCTTCGATTGCGGCGCCGCTTCATACAGCTTGCCCAAAGAAGCGTTGGCCGCGCTGTTGATCGACTGGCGCTGCTCGGCCGCGGTCGCGCTCGATTGCGGCGTGGTGGTGGTGCAACCGGCAAACAGCAGGCCGGCCACGCTGATGGTCGCGGCGGCCAGACCGGCACGGCGCAGGACAGGAAAAGTGTCGAACATGGAACTCTCCTTTTTGTTGTCATCCGGTGACCACTGTACCGGCCCCAGGCGCCGGCGCAAGGCACATGATGTGATAAACGAAACAAAACCTACCGTCCTGCACAGGCGCTGGATGCCCGCGCAGGCCTGGATCGGCGGCCGACATCACCCGCCGCGGCCGTCCGCGGCGCGCAACATTTGGTATGCCAATGCTCGCTCGATACCGCCTGGCAAGCCGATAGACATCCGCTTGCCGTCCATCGCTGTCAAAGAATGCCGTAACGCGGCTCTCCGGTGGCCGGGTCTATCGACACAATGCCCGACAGCACCAGCTCGGCATGCCGCCGCGCCACCGCCGCGTCGGCGAAGGTCACGAAACGCGGCAGGGGCCAACGCTGCGGCAAGGCGGCCTCGCCAGCCCGCGACACGCTGACCTCTATCGCCAGCACCTCGGCGTCCAGACTCACCACTTCACACTGCACCTCGAAGCCGTCGATGTGACGCTGCGGCCACAAGCCCATGTCCTGCGCTCCTGAAATCCATTTGTTCCGGAGCGCAATATGCCAAGAAAAAACAGGCTTGAAAAGCAATGTTTTCAAGGGGTTACGGAGCACTAGATGAAGTGGTGCAAACGCATCTGGACAAGCCTTGAAATGTCTCAGGCCCACCCGCTTTCGCCCCCCCTTTTGATCTTTTTTTTTACCGCCTCAAGGCGCCGGCGGATGGATCCACTGCGCATCCCACAAGGCTTCGCCACGCTCGAGCGTCGCCGCCAGCGCCTGTTTGCGGCGCAATGCCACCGCCGCCAGCAGCGCATTGCAGATCGATAGCGCCGCCACATACGAATCGAACGGCGATGCGCTGGAAGTGCGCGCCAGCAGCAAGTGATGTGCCTGCGCCGCGGCCGGCGACGCCGCCGAATCGGTCACCAGCACCACCTTGCCCCCGCGCTCCCTGAAAACCCTGATCGCCTTGGCGGCGGCTACCGAATAGCGCCGGAACGTGAACGCCAGCAGCACATCCTGCTCGTCCAGCCACAGCAACTGGTCTTCCAGGAACAGCGGCCCTGCGCCGGTCAACGCGCGCACGCCGGGCAGGCACAGGTTCAGGTACAGCGCCATGTGGCTGGCCAGCGGCGCCGCCTGGCGCAAACCCAGCACGTGCACGCGCGCCCGGCGCTGCGTCAAAAGCCGCACCGCGGCCTCGAACGCCGTCGCGTCGATCGCGGCGAAAGTCGTTTCCAGGTTGTGCTGGTCGTGCAGCAGGGCATTGCGCAGACAGGCCTGCGCCGACGGATTGTCGAGGCTGACCGCGTCGGCCCGTTCCCCCGGCGACGCCAGCCGCGCGGTGAGTTCGGCGCGCGCCTGCGTCTGCGCCTGGGCATAGCTGTCGTAGCCCAGCTTGGCCAGCAGGCGCACCACGGTGGAAGCGCTGGTGCCGACAGTGCGCGCCAGCGCCGTGGCGGATTCGAGCAGCCCCTGCGGGTAGCGGGCCAGCATGTCCTCGACCACGCGCCGCTCGGTCTTGGTCAGTTTCTTGTCGTAGGCGGCGATGCGCTGGTGCAGATTCACGATGCGACGGACTCCTGGAAGCGAAGCGTGGGCCGGACCACGGCCTGGCCGATGGCGCCGGCACTGGCGGCGGTCTAGGTGATAACCCCAGATTAAACAATGTTCATTGCAGACTATATTTCATTCTGCAATATCTATTGCAGAATAGACCGAACCGATCGTCCCCACAAGAGAGCTTCATGAAGCACCCCTCCGAGGCCTTGTCGCCCGCCCGTCGCCAACTGCTCCTCGCGGGCATGGCTGCCGCCCTGCTGCCCCTGTCCGCCCGCGCCGACTCCTACCCGTCGCGCCCCATCACCCTGGTGGTGCCCTTCCCCGCCGGCGGCTCCGTCGACCTGGCTGGCCGGCTCTACGCCGAGGTGCTGGGCAAGATCCTGGGCGTCACCATCGTGGTTGAAAACCGCGACGGCGCCGGCGGCGCGATCGGCAGCCAGCGCGTGGCGCGCGCCAAGCCCGACGGCTACACGCTGGTCGCCTCGTCGCAAAGCTCGCACCTGGCCAACCCCTTGATGCACCCCAACCTGGGCTATGACCCAATCAAGGACTTCGCCTCGATCTCGCAACTGGCGCGCTCGCCCAACGTGCTGGTGACCAGCGCCGCCCTGCCCGTCAAGAGCTTCGCCGAATTCATCGACTACCTGAAAGCGCACCCGGACGAGATCCATTTCGCCACCGCCGGCGTTGGCAGCATGGGCCAGCTCAACGCCGAACTACTCAAGCACACCCTGCAGGTCGGCGCGGTGCACGTACCCTATCGCGGCGGCGCGCCGCTGTTGAACGCGCTGCTGTCCAACGAGGCCCAGTTCGCGCTCGACAACCTGGCGCCGTTCCTGCCCCACATCCAGGTCGGCAAGATGCGCGCGCTGGCGGTAGCCGCGCCCACCCGCCTGCCGTCGCTGCCCGACGTGCCCACCTTTGCCGAACTGGGCTATCCCGTGCTCAACTCGATGTCGTGGATCGGATTGGCCGCGCCGGCAGGCACGCCGCCCGCCGTCCTGCAGACCCTGCTGGACGCCGTTCAGGCCGCCGCGCGCCAGGACACCACGAGACAATCCCTGGAAAAAAGCGGCGCCCTGCCGCCGGAACTGCAAACCCCCCAACAATTCACCGACATGATGTCGCAGCGCCTGGCCTTGTACAAAGACCTGATCGACCGCGCCGGCATCCGTCCGGAATAGGTCCCCGCCATGTCCAACCCCGCTTTCGCCCCCGACACCGCGCCGCTCGAAGTCCTGCCGCGCGACCTTTCCGCCTATCGCCAGGGCAACACCGGCGTCGACTACGTGCATCGCTTCGAATCGGGCAAACCCGGTCCGCACGTGCTGGTCAACGCCCTGACCCACGGCAACGAGATCTGCGGCATGGTGGCGGCCACCCATCTGCTCGATACCGGCGTGCGCCCTAAGATCGGCACCCTCACCGTCAGTTTCGCCAACATGGAGGCGTACAACGCCTTCGACATCGACAACCCCTACGAAAACCGCCAACTGGTCCACAACCTGAACCGCATCTGGTCGCCCGAATGGCTCGACGGCAACGAACAGAGCCCGGAACTGCGGCGCGCGCGTGAACTGCGTCCGGTGCTGGACGCGGCCGACTATGTGCTCGACATCCACTCCACCCGCGCGCCGGTGCAGCCGTTCTGGGTCTATCCCGAGATGGACCGCAACGCCGCGCTGGCCGCCGCCGTCGGCGCGCCGGCGGTGCAACTGGTAATGCCGGCCGGCCGCTTCCCCGGGACCGGCGTGCTCAACTACGGCCGCCATGGCGACCCCGCTTCCGACAGCGGCGGCGCGCTGGTGGTCGAATGCGGACAGCACTTCGCGCAATCGGCCGCCACGCTCGCCACCGACGTCACACTGCGCTTCCTGGCGCACCTGGGCCTGGTCGACGCGCCGGCCGGCAGCGCGCCGCCCACGCCGGCCCAACCCTTCCGACTGCTCGAAGTACATATGGTCAAGTCGGAAGACTTCACCTTTACGCGGCCGGTGCTCGGCTTCGAGGTCTTCGACAAGGGCGAACTCATCGCCATCAACGCCGGCGAGGAGATCCGCTCGCCGTGCGACAACTGCACGATCTTCATGCCCACCCGCATGCCCATCGTCGGTCGCGAGGCGGTATACCTGACCGAGCCGATGTAGTACCGGGTTCCGCTCCGGGCCCCAGGCGACACCGCCGCCAATACCCGGCCGGTCCGCCCGAACGGGGACTGTGGGCGCGGCCGGGGCACGCCAGGGCAATCCAGGGCGGCGCGCGGCCGGCTCCCAATCCGCCGGTCTCTCGGCGCCGGACGCACGGCGTCGACTGACCGCGCGCGGCCGCGTCGGCGATCACAGGTCTGGAATCAGGCGCTTGCCCAGGCTGATCA
Source organism: Achromobacter sp. 46006 (assembly GCF_059761975.1). Taxonomy (NCBI): domain Bacteria; kingdom Pseudomonadati; phylum Pseudomonadota; class Betaproteobacteria; order Burkholderiales; family Alcaligenaceae; genus Achromobacter; species Achromobacter sp. 46006. The sequence goes on along the minus strand of NZ_JCBANN010000022.1, from coordinate 67,518 downwards.
CCTCATCCTGCTGGAACCCCAGGCTGGCGTAGAAGTCCTTCACCGCCAGATTGCCCGAACGGATCAACAGGTTGATCTTGGGGCAGCCCATCTCCAGGAACTTGCGTTCCAGCGCCCTCATCAGCGCCGACGCGTAGCCGCGGCGCTGACAGGCCGGCGACACCGCCAGGTAGTTGACCCAGCCGCGGTGGCCGTCATAGCCGCCCATCAGCGTGCCGACGATGGCGCCGTCCGCCTCGCCGACCAGGAACAGGTCGGATTGCACGGTCAACTTGCGTGCCACGTCCTTGCGCGGATCGTTCCAGGGCCGCGTCAGCCCGCAGTCGGTCCACAATTGGATGATGGCGGCTTCGTCCGCCGGATGGAAAGACCGGATGGCCAGTTCGGGATGCTTCATGCTTCGTTCCTCTCGATGGGAAAACGAAGGCCAGGCGCTACGCCTCGATGGCTGGAAAGCAAAGCGCGCATGCCGCGCAAACAAAAAGGCCACGAGGGGTATCGTGGCCTTCTGGATGGAACGCCGGGAGAATCCGGCGCTCGAACGCGGCTTGCCACTCAACGCAGGCGTCGAGTGATTCGTCGGTTGTCCGCCCGGGCCGGCGCGGCCGGCGGGGCATGATGGGTGGGGTTCATGGCGGTCAGCATACACGACCGCGACGCGCCGCGACAAGCTCGCATTGGCAGAATCAGGCCGTGGCGGGCGCGGGCGCGGGCGCGGGCGCGGGCGCGGGCGCGGGCGCGGGCAGCGTGCCCTCCATCGCCACCACTGCCTGCCCCGCCACGCCGGCCCACACGCCATCCGGCCGCACCTCCGCATGCGCAAGCAACAGGCTGGCGCGTCCCATGTCCACCCCTTGGCCCACTCGCAGGCGCAACTCGCCCGCGCCCCGCAGGGCCGCTCGCAATGCCGTCATGGCGCCGGTCGCGCTCCCCGTGGCCGGGTCCTCGGTCATACGGCCGGTGAACATGCGCGCCTGGATGTCCGTCGGCCCCAACGCCATGTCACTGCCGCAGTCGGTGGTGTACGCGTAGATGGAGCGCGCGCCATCCAGCGGCAGCAGCGCCGCATAGCCCGCCGGGTCCGGTGTTGCGCGACGCAGCGCATCGCGGCTGGCCAGTTGCGCCACCAGGAAGACCAATCCCACCGACACCACCTGCGGCGCGTGTTCAGACAACAGGATATCGCCGGGTGCCAGGCTCAACGCGCGCGCCACGGCCTCGGCCTTCACTTGGCCGGCCCGCGTCAACGGTTGCGGGGCGGCCAGCTCGGCACCGGTCAAGCCTCCATCCTCGCCATAGCGCAGCTCGATGCGCACCAGGCCCGCGGCTTCCTCGAAAATGAAACGCGCCGGTGCCGGTTGGCCGGCCGCGATCATCTCCCGCGCCAGCACCACCGCCGTTCCCACGTTAGGATGCCCGGCGAACGGCACCTCGCGATCGGGAGTGAAAATGCGCACCCAAGCCGTGTGTCCGGCATCGCGCGGCGGCAGCACGAAACTGGTCTCGGAATAATTGAACTCGCGCGCGATGCGCTGCATTTGCGCGGTATCGAGCCCGCTGGCCTGCAACACCACCGCCAGCGGATTGCCTTGGTAAGCATGGTCGGTGAAGACATCGGCGGTGACGTAGCGATAGCGCATGCGGGCTCCTGAAAACGGATGGCGGATGCGAAAAATTATGCGCGCCGGCCGAGTCCCGCGACAGGCACAGAGCCGCTCGAATCAAGGCATAACAGGCGGCTCCGAGCGACACGTCCAGCGGCCACGGCGGTGTACCCGCCGGTAGCCCCAAGCCACGCCCCTACTCAATCGAATACGGGACGGAAAAAGCTGCGCTCGTAGCTGAGAATGCAACGCGTGTCCTCGGCGTACTTGAACGCCGCCTGGCACTGCGCGTCCGACATCGACTGGTGGCGATAACGCTCGTATTCGGCCAGGCTGGGAAACGTGAATAACGCCAGCGCGATATTGTTGGCGCCTTCAGAGGGCAGAAAGTAACCATGATGCGTGCCGCCGAACTTCTCGACCAGCGGAATCCACATCTTGCCGTAGGCTTCGAATTCCTTGAGACGGCTGGGGTCGATGACGTAGCGCAGATAGCAGGTGACCATGAAGACTCCGTAGCGGATGGATGAGGCGTGAACGCGCCGCGGCATCCTAGCGCGTGGGCCAAATCCCGGTCAATCGGCCGAACGCGGCGACGGCAGGCCAAGCATCTGCATTCGATCCACGAAACGCCGCGCAACGTCATCCGGCAGGCCGGTGACCGTCATGACGAACGCGTGATGCCTCGGATTGGCATGCGCGGTATCGAACTCGAAAGCCAGCGGATATGTTGTCCGAAGGCTGTCATTCTGGTGGGAAGCCATCGGCCGCCTCGCCTTTTTTTCGTTGGTGTGAAACAGTCTCGAAATTCAAGTACCGCCCCACTCACCTGGGGCAGAACCAGATGCTGGTAAAGTTAAAGCCCCCGACTTATGCCGTGGACCTATGCAAAGATCTGTGATACGACTTGGCGACCGAACGAACCATGGTGGTGTTGTCGTCACTGGCGATCAGACCATCAATGTCTTTGGCAAGCCAGCGGCCCGCAAGGGCGATATGACGACTTGCCCGAAATGCAAAGGGGAATACCCCATTGTTGAGGGCACTCGTTCCACAGGTAGCTCGCAGTGGCTCGCGCTTGAAGGTATGCGTACCGCGTGTGGCGCTGCACTCATCGCCAGCCAACATTTTTGGCGTGAGGACGATGCTGCCGGCACCAGCACTATGACATCGAACGGTACCAAGGCAAAGGCCTACAGGGGCCGATTCCAGGTGTTCGATGAAGCTACACGAGAACCCATGTCAGGTCGGCAGTATCGAGTAACCACCATCGACGGCACGCCATCGGAAGGCACAACGGACTCCGATGGTTATACCGCCTGGATCGAGAGTCAATCTCCCGACATGCTGTCGCTCGAACTGCTTGCCCATGAGCAGGAAGAAGCGTCATGAGCGACGGAGCCCCCCCACGAGCGGTGGAATGTCCCCGAACACCGGCACTACAACACCTGTGAGTTCCGGGCTGAGTCGATTGGCGCCCCCAGACCAATCTGTGTTGTGCTCGGCGATCTGCAAGTGCCAAGCCACTCCAGGTATCGGCAAGGACGGCCGCAAGCTCAACCAAGTTTGTGTGTCCAGCCGACTCAAGGAACTGGACAAGGTTCTGCAGGGGCGCAGCCCTTACAAGCCCGAGGTCAACTACGACATGACCCAAGAGCCGCCCGAACCTATCATGAGTAGCGAAGATGCCACGCAGCCGCATGGGTGGCTACGTGGCTGGATTGACAAATACTGGGGCGATCCAGATAAGGAGCGGCCAGCGTGGAAGGCCAACCGCGGCTACGTCCGGCGCCCTGATGTAGTGATTGTGAACGATCCGACCAGCTCGCCGACCCAAGACAACATCCGCATGGTGGTGGAAATCAAGTTCCCAAACGATGATCCCGGAGCCGGTCAGATGAAAGCCTACGAGCGCATCGCCGGTAGCGAAGCTAAGGTCGTTCTTCTCGAATCGTCCGAATGCGACTGCAACCAGGTGGAAGAGCGCGAACGCCAGGCCGAAGAGTTAGACAAGTACGCTGTGCCAGCCAGCCAGGCACTCTACACTTTGCTGCGAGTGTATTTGCGCGGCCGCTTGCCGCCACTGCCCGGTGGAGCCCCCGTGCCAGCGCCCGCTATACCCTGAGATGACCTATGCCAGAACTTGATCCCAACATGAGCAACGAAGCCTTCGCGGCTGTACTTCGCGAGAGCACGCAAGCTCAGCAGTTTCCCGGGGCGATGCTCATGCCGAAGAGTCGTCACGACTATGTGGGCGCGGTCATTGCCATCACCGGCACCTTATATTTTGAGGGTGGCTACACGCAGTCCAAGCGGGAGGCGATCGCCCAGTGCTTTGACGAATACCGGGCTCATGTAGGTGAGGCGCTAACGTGGCTGTGGCGTGAGGAGCCCGCGTCGGGCCCGCCATGCATGCCCTACGCCAAGGCCGCACCAATACGTGACCTCTTCAAGGCGCTTGATCAGAACGAGCAGATAGCCCTGCAGTACACGAGCGGCGCCAAGCGCGAGGATGCCGGGCCGTATTCCTTCTATGTCAACGCTGAACCAGCCTGGATCGCCAAGAAGACCGGTCAACTGGACGTCTTGCAGTTCGCGCTACCCTTCGTCGACATAATAGAGCAGCCCACCGCCTTTCAGGCTATGTTCGTTGAATTTGCGCGTCGGCTCGAAGCATTTCACGGCCATGGAGGCTTCGGCTTTGTGTTGTCCCCTTCCGAATGGAATAGTAACCAGCCTACCGAGGCATTTACCTCCGAGCAAGCGCGCGGGGTAGATGTCGGCGCACCTGCATTCTCAGCCGCCAAGCTCAAGCGGAATGCATTCAAAACAGTTTCTTGGTTGACTGCCATCAACCGCGACATGGTGGCACAAGCCGGAGGGCTACACACGCTGCGCTCAGAGTTGCCACCTGACTGGTTCGCCTTCTATGACTATGGCAGCGGCATAGTTATTCAAGCGGGCAATGAGCCGGACCTTGCCCCGACCGCAATTGATGGCAAACCGCCGCAGTACGTTCTTCCCAACGCGGTACTGAAGCCTCTACGCAGTTCAGCATTCTGGTTGCATCTGATCGCCAGTGCCGCTGGCGAGCCCCGTCTGACTGGCCTCAAGGGAGAAGCCTGGATCCAACGCTTTGATGTCGCAGAGGATGAATTGCTCGACGTTAAAGCTCGACTGCTCGACACGCCTCGGTTGGATGCTGAGCACACGCTGACCGAAAGGCTGTAGGGGAACGCCACTGCTATCCTATCTATAGCTACCGTGACACTTGTCCTGTTCGTGGTGGCACTACGCCCCAACCCCCTCACGTGACGTCACCCCCGTTTCGCAGCAGTTGAAAACTAGAATTCGGTCGGCTCAGGCAGGCTGACCTGCGGTGTTTTGGCGTATTCACTCGGGGTCAGCATGCCGAGCGAGCCATGGGGTCGGTGGTCATTGTAATCAGCACGCCATGCTTCAATGACCGTCTTCGCATGCTCAAGCGATAGGAATTCATGCGCGTTCAGGCACTCATCCCGTAGCCGGCCGTTAAACGACTCGCAAAGGCCGTTATCTGTGGGTTTGCCCGGCCGAGTGAAGTCCAACAACACTTTGTTCTCCCAAGCCCATAAATCCAGTGCTTTGGACGTGAATTCTGTTCCATGGTCGACGGTCATACTGGCCGGCAAAGCAACCCTCTTGGCGACTCGATCGAGCGCCTGAACCACGCTGTCACCGGTTAGCCGAAAACCCACCTCCAACACGGGACTCTCACGACTCCAGTTATCCACGATGGTCAGCACCCGAAACGCTCGCCCGTCAGCTAATTGATCATGCACGAAATCCATGCTCCAGCGCTGCCCAGCACCTGTTGGTTGCGGTGCGGGCCCCCGATGCAGACTCAACCGCTTATTGCGGCGGACGCGCATCCGAACCTGCAGCCCTTCCAGGCGGTACAGGCGATGGACTCGCTTGAGATTGACCTGCCAACCTTCTCGGCGCAAAAGGATATGAATGGGCTCATAACCAAATCTCGGTCTGCTCATCGCGATGTCTCGAATGCGCATTCGCAATGCCGATTGATCTCGCGCGCTGCTTTTGCGATACCAACTGCCGCTGGAAAATTGACCCAGCCGACACGCCCTCTGGACACTTACCTGATGCACGTCCAGAATCCATTGAACCACCTCCCGGCGGCGTGTCGGCGTCAGACCTTTTTTCGGATCACGTCCTGCAGAATATGCTTGTCCAAAGTCAGGTCGGCCACAACCCGCTTGAGCCTCGCGTTTTCCTCTTCAAGCTGGCGCAGCCGACGAATCTCGCTGGCCGCAAGATCGCCGTACTTCTTCCTCCAGTTGTAGAACGTCGCCTCTGATATCCCCAATCCGCGGCAGACATCCGATACAGGCGTACCGGCTTCTGCTTGGCGCAGTGCGTATGTCACTTGCGGCCTCGGTGTAGCGTGACTTCTTCATCGCGTCCTGCTCCTTCTTCAAAAAGAGCCTGAAGCGACCTTACTCTAGTTTTGAGATACCCACGTTTTTTGGGAGAACGTCGCACGGCGTCCCAGCGCATCCAGGCTTTGGACGTGTCCGCGTGCATGATCTGAAACACACCTTCGGGCGACGACTGCGCGCCGCTGACGTACCGGAGGAGGATCGCAAGGCACTGCTGGGCCACACCGATGGAAGTATCACTTCGCACTACTCGGCGGCCGAGCTGACCAAGCTGATCGAGTATGCAAATCGCATCGCGGCAACCGACACGCGCAGTCCGGCCGGTGCTCAAGCGAGGGGCGGCTTTAACGGGGAAGTCCCCGCAAAAGTCCCCAGAATGAGAAAGGGGGTTAGTGATTACTATCACTAACCCCCTAGGGTATTGCTGGTCGGGACGGCGGGATTCGAACTCGCGACCCCTTGCACCCCATGCAAGTGCGCTACCAGGCTGCGCTACGCCCCGAAAGAAAAAGAGTATAGCAGACCTAAAAATTGTTTGCACGCATTGGTGCAAAAAAAGTGCTGAATACTGGAAAAATTCCGCGTGCCGCACGCGCTGCCCGCGGCACCCGCAGGCAAGGCTCGCGCATGGCACGCGAGATACTGAAGTCAGACTGAAACAAGCGATGGACTGCGCTTATGCGACTGGCTTACCTTGCTGTCATCGCGGTTCACGCACGCCGCGATTGATGGCAACGCACGTGGCCCGGAACATCAACGTGAAGAGACGGGCGAGCGATCGGCCGCCGCGGCTCAAGCCGAGGCGTTGGCGCTCACCGTATTGCCGCCCGCAGTGGGCGCCGCCGTGCCAAGCGCCTCGCCCAGCATCGCCGACACATTGCCCAGCTCGGTGCGCAGGGCCTGCATCTCGGCGCCGCTCAGGCGCACCGCCGCGTCCTGGTCGTGCGGCGTGTCGCGGGCATCGCCAAGGCGGTTGCGCGCGCCGCTGATGGTGAAGCCTTGCTCGTACAGCAAGGACCGTATGCGACGGATCAGCAGCACTTCGTGATGCTGGTAGTAACGACGGTTGCCGCGCCGCTTCACCGGTTTGAGCTGCGTGAATTCCTGTTCCCAGTACCGCAGGACATGCGGCTTGACTCCGCACAACTCACTGACTTCACCGATGGTGAAGTAACGCTTGGCGGGAATGGGCGGTAAGGTAACGGTGGATTCGGTACGTGTCATAAGAGAATTCTATGCCGCGATGCGTCGAGAGCCGATAACAATTACCGACAAAGCGTATCACTCCTCGGCGTCGGGCGCTGTGGGAACGGCCTGCTCCACCACGCTCTTGAGTTTCTGACTCGCGTGGAACGTGACCACACGGCGTGCGGCGATGGGGATGGTCTCGCCGGTCTTGGGGTTGCGCCCCGGGCGCGGCGGCTTGTCGCGCACCTGGAAATTTCCGAAGCCCGAGAGCTTGACGGAATCGCCACGCGCCAGGGCGTCGCGGATTTCTTCGAAGAACGTGTCGACGATGTCCTTGGCTTCGCGTTTGTTCAGGCCGACCCGCTCAAAGAGCAGCTCGGCCAGCTCGGCCTTGGTCAGGGTGCGCGGCTCGGCAAGCATACTGTTCCCCATGGTTCAAGCGCGCTGGCGCGCGCCGTGGGCACTGACCAAAGCGTCCTTGATGCGCGCCAGGCAATCGGCCACCCGGGCTTCGTCCAGTGTGACCTCAGTGTCCTGTAGCCAGAAACGGAACGCAAGGCTTTTCTCGGCCACGGGCTGGTCACCCTGGGCCTTTTCGCGCCAGACGTCGAACAGGCGCACGTCCTGCACCACGGCCAGTTGCGGATCGGCCTTGACCGTCGCCGCCACCGTGTCCAGCATGGACTGCACCGTCACGGGCGCGTCGACCCACAGGGCCAGGTCGCGCACCACCACCGGTTGGCGCGACAGTTCGCGCACCTGCGGCAGTTCGCCTTCGGACAGAGCGTCCACGTCCAGCTCGAACACCACCGGCGCGTGTGCCAGATCGGCCTGTTGCGCCCAGCGCGGATGCAGTTCACCCATCCAGCCGACCAGCTTGCCGTCCAGCGTGACGCGGGCGCTGCGGCCCGGATGCAGCGCGGGATGGGCCGCCGCTTCGAAGCGCAGGCGCGCGCCACGAGCGCCGAACAACGCCTGGACGTCCATCTTCACGTCGAAGAAATCGACCTGTCGGGTGGGCACGCCCCACTGCTCTTCTACCGCCGGGCCCCAGGCGGCGCCCGCCAGCTTGAGCGGCTGGCGCACGCCGGCCACTTCCAGCGGACCGTCCTGCGCGGCGTCATCGCGAGCGAAGACGCGGCCAAGCTCGAACAGGCGCACGCGCGTCTGCTTGCGGTTGGCGTTGTGGCGGATGTTGGCCACCAGGCCGGCAATCAGGCTAGACCGCATCACCGACAGGTGGCTGGCGATCGGGTTGACCAGCTTGACCGGCGTGTCGTTGCCGGCGTAGTCGCGCTCCCACTCGGCTTCGACGAAGCTGTAGTTGACGACTTCCTGGTAGTCCTGCGCGGCGGCCAGGCGGCGCAGCGCGTGCGGACCGCGGCGCACTTCGGGTTGCGAGAACATCTTGGCGCGCGCCAGCGGCGGCACCGTGGGGATGTTCTCGAAACCGTAGATGCGGGCCACTTCTTCGATCAGGTCTTCCTCGATCTCGAGGTCGAAGCGATACGACGGCGGCGTGACGATGAAGTCATCGCCATCGAGCGTGAATTCCAGCCCCAGGCTGCCGAAGATCTTGGCGACTTCGGCCTGCGTGACGGGCACGCCCAGCACACGGTGGCAGCGCGCCAGGCGCATGCGCACCGGCTCGCGCTTGGGCAGGTTGACGATCTGGTCGTCCAGCGGACCGGCCTGGCCGCCGCAGATGTCGACGATCAGGCGCGTGATGAATTCGATGTGCTGCGGGATCGTGGCGAAGTCCACGCCGCGCTCGCCGCGATGGCTGGCCTCGGAACTGAACTTGAAGCGGCGCGCGCGGCCGGCCAGCGATTGCGGCCACCAGAACGCGGCTTCCAGGTAAATGTTCTGCGTGTCGAGCGTGACCGCCGTGGCCTCGCCGCCCATGATGCCAGCCAGGCTCTCGACCTGATCGCCGGCCACCACCACGCCGACCTTCGAATCCAGCGTGACGGTCTGGCCGTTCAGCAGCTCGAGCGTCTCGCCTGCGCGCGCCCAGCGCACCGACAGGTCGCCATGGATCTTGTCCAGGTCGAACACGTGCGAAGGACGGCCCAGTTCCAGCATGACGTAGTTGGAGATGTCCACCAGCGCCGACACCGAACGCTGGCCGGCGCGCTCCAGGCGCGTCTTCATCCACGCCGGGGTCTGCGCCCGGGCGTTCACGCCACGGATCACGCGGCCGCCGAAGCGGCCGCACAGGTCGGGCGCCTCGATCCTGACGGGACGCAATTCGTCCAGCGTCACGGGCACCGCCTTGGCGGTCGGCACCGACAGCGGCGCGCCGGTCAGCGCGGCCACTTCGCGCGCCACGCCCAGGATCGACAGGCAGTCGGCGCGGTTGGGCGTCATCTTCAGCGTGAAGAGTGTGTCGTCCAGGTCCAGCGCTTCTCGGATCGACTGGCCCGGCACCATCTCGGCCGGCAGTTCCAGCAAGCCGGCGTGGTCTTGCGACAGGCCCAGTTCGCGCGCCGAGCACAGCATGCCCGACGACTGCACGCCGCGCATCTTGGCCACGCCGATCTTCATGCCGCCGGGCAATTCGGCACCGACGCGGGCCAGCGGCACCTTCAGGCCGGCGGCCGCGTTGGGCGCGCCGCAGACGATCTGCAGCAGCGCGCCGGAGCCATCATCGACTTGGCAGACGCGCAGCTTGTCGGCGTCGGGGTGCGGGGCGATCTCGACGATGTGCGCGACGACCACGCCCGTGAACGCGGGCGCGGCCGGCACGGTGTCTTCGACTTCCAGGCCGGCCATGGTGAGCCGGTGCGCGAGTTCGTCGGTTGCGATCGGAGGATTAACCAGCGTACGCAGCCAGGATTCGGGAAATTGCATGATCTAGCCGTCTGTTATTCGTTGAACTGGCGCAGGAAGCGCAAATCGCCTTCGTAGAACTGGCGCAGGTCGTTGACGCCGTAGCGCAGCATCGTCAGGCGCTCCAGGCCGGAACCGAAGGCAAAGCCGATATAACGCTCAGGGTCCAGGCCGAAGTTGCGCACCACCTGCGGGTGCACCTGGCCCGAGCCGGAGATCTCCAGCCAGCGGCCGCGGTTCGGGCCCGACGTGAACATCATGTCGATTTCGGCCGACGGCTCGGTGAACGGGAAGAACGACGGGCGGAATCGCACGACGAGATCGTCGCTTTCGAAGAAGCAACGCAGGAAATCGGTGTACACACCCTTCAGGTCGGCGAACGAGATGTCCTCGGCGATCCAGAGCCCTTCCACCTGGTGGAACATGGGCGAGTGCGTGGCGTCGCTGTCGACGCGGTAGGTGCGCCCAGGCGCGATGACCTTGATGGGCGGCTTGTGCATGCGGGCGTAACGCACCTGCATGGGGCTGGTATGCGTGCGCAACAGCAGCGGCAGGCCGTCGGCGTCTTTCATGTCGACGTAGAACGTGTCCTGCATGGAACGCGCCGGATGGTCCAGCGGGTTGTTCAGCGCGGTGAAATTGGTCCAGTCGTTCTCGACTTCGGGGCCGTCGGCCACGTCGAAGCCGATGGAGCGGAAGATCTCTTCGACCCGTTCCCAGGTCCGGATCACCGGATGGATGCCGCCCGGCACACGGCCACGGCCCGGCAACGATACGTCAATGGTTTCGGACGCCAGTCGGGCATCCAGTTCCGCTTGCACCAAGGCGGCGCGGCGCAGGTTCAGGAGCTCCTCGACCTTCTGCTTGGCCTGATTGATCCGGGCGCCCATGTCGCGCTTCTGCTCGGGATCGAGCTTGCCCAGCCCCTTGAGCAGGACCGTCAGCGCGCCGTCCTTGCCCAGGAAACGGGCCTTTGCGTTTTCGAGCGCGGCGGCGTTGCTGGCCGCAGCGAACAGTTCCTGCGCCTGGGAAACCAGGTCGTCAACCGATTGAGTCATGAAATCCAGCCTTCAAAACGCAAACGGGGCCATTACAGCCCCGTTTGCAGCGATGCGCGATGAGTTAAAGCGCGCGATCAGGCAGCCAAGGCAGCCTTGGCTTGCTGCACGATGGCGGCAAAGCCGGCCTTGTCGCGCACGGCCAGATCGGCCAGGACCTTGCGGTCGAGTTCGATCGCAGCCTTCTTCAGGCCGGCGATGAACACGCTGTAGCTGACGCCATGTTCGCGGACGGCGGCGTTGATACGCGTGATCCACAGCGCGCGGAAGGTGCGCTTCTTGTTGCGGCGGTCGCGGTAGGCGTATTGGCCAGCGCGCATGACCGCTTGCTTGGCGATACGGAACACATTACCGCGGCGGCCACGGTAACCCTTGGCGGCGGAAATGACTTTCTTGTGACGTGCGCGGGCGGTAACGCCGCGTTTGACGCGAGGCATAGTAGATCTCCCTTAGATCAAGCGAAAGGCATCATGGCTTTCACGGAAGCCACGTTGGTCTCGTGAACCGCCGCCGAACCGCGCAGTTGGCGCTTGTTCTTGGTGGTCTTCTTGGTCAGGATGTGACGCTTGAACGCCTGACCACGCTTGATGGATCCGCTGCCGCGAACCTGAAAGCGCTTTGCGGCGCTTTTCTTGGTTTTCATCTTGGGCATGATGATTCCCTAAACTGAACGCATTGTTGATTTACATGACGCGAGGTGCTTGTCGCAAGGCGGTTGGCGCCGCTCCAAGCCACAAGGGCGGGAACGTTCGACCTACACCATTGCGGCAAAACTTGAGGACCTCTTGCCACTTCTGGGGGGGTACTGCCGGGGTACTGCCAACTACAACTTCCAGGAAACACCGCCAAGGTGTTCCCGGGCTTTTCCCGTAGCCGCGGCAAAAAAGATAGCCTGGATCCGGGAAAGCCTTTGATTATATGGTGATTTCCCTGGTTTTGTCGAGTCAGCAGGCGGCGTGGGGCAAGGGCCGCCGCTTACCAGGGACGGAAGCGTGCGCCAGGGCGAGTGAAACCCAAGGCCGACCATCATACCCCCGGCCTGCGGTACTGCACCGCCTGGGCCACGTGGCTCGCCCCCAGCGTGTCGGAACCGTCGAGATCTGCGATGGTCCGCGCCACCCGCAATGCTCGATGCAAGGCCCGGCCTGAGCCAGCCAGGCGCCGCATCGCCTGCAGCAACAGCGCCTGCGCGGGCGGCTCCAGCACACAATGGCGTTCCAGCTCGGCACCGGCCAGACCGGCGTTGGGCTTGCCTTGGCGTGCCAGTTGGCGCTCGCGACAGCGCGCCACTCGCGCCCGCACCGGCGCCGACGCCTCCCCGGGCGGCCCCTGCAGTCTGTCCAGATCAGGCGGCGGCAGGGTCACATGCAGGTCGATGCGGTCCAGTAACGGTCCGGACACCTTGCCAGCGTAGCGCGCCACCTGGTCGGGCGTGCACTGGCAAGCCCGGCGCGGATGGCCGCGCCAGCCACAAGGGCAGGGATTCATCGCCGCCACAAGCTGGAACCTGGCCGGGAACTGGGCGGTATGCAGGGCGCGGGCAATCACCACCCTGCCCGTCTCCAGCGGCTCGCGCAGCGCCTCGAGCGTGCGACGACTGAACTCCGGCAACTCATCCAGGAACAGCACGCCGTGATGGGCCAGGCTGATCTCGCCGGGACGCGGCCGGCCGCCACCTCCCACCAGGGCGAAGGCCGACGCCGAATGATGCGGCGCTCGGAACGGCGGCGTGCCCATGCGCGTATCCGGCGCGCCCGCCAGCGCGGCGATTGCCGCGACCTCGAGCGCCTGGGTGCGCGCCAGCGGCGGCAACAGCCCGGGCAGGCGCGCGGCCAGCATGCTCTTGCCGGCCCCGGGCGGCCCAACCATCAACAGGCTGTGGCCGCCGGCTGCCGCGACCTCCAGGGCGCGCCGCGCCCCGGGCTGGCCGCGCACGTCCGACAGGCAAGGCGCGGGCGCGGCCTCGGGCCAGGCGACCGGCATGGCGTCCGGCAAGCGGCACAGGCCCGCGACATGGGCCGCCACATCCGCCAGGCTGCGGGCCGACAACACCCGTAGCCCCTCGACCCAGGCCGCCTGCTCGGCACTGCCGGCGGGCAGGATCAGCGTGGCGCCGGGCGATTCGCGCGCCACGCTCAGCGCGATCACCAGCGCGGCGGCAACAGGCACCAGCGCCCCTGTCAGCGACAGCTCGCCGGCCAGCACCAGGCCCGCCAGCAGAGGATCTGGCGCAGCCTCGGACACGTTCCCTTGCGCCACACTCGCTTCACCCTGCGGCGCCAGTTGCCCTGCGGCCAGCAGCAGGCCCACGGCGATGGGCAGATCGAAGCGTCCGGACTCCTTGGGAATATCGGCCGGCGACAGATTGACCGTGATACGGCCGGCGGGGAAGTTGAAGCCGCTATTGATGATGGCCGCACGCACGCGCTCGCGGCTCTCGCGCACCTCGGTATCCGGCAGGCCCACCACATTGAAGCTGGGCAGCCCCGGCCCCAGGTGGGTTTCGACCCGCACCGCGTGGGCATGCAGGCCACTGAGGGTGCGACTGGCGATTACGGCAAGCGTCAAGGCGGTCTCCGGTAACGATCGAAGGCCAGTATGCCGAAAACGAAAACGGCCGCGGAGGCGGCCGTGGCAAAAGTATCTCGCGCGGCTTACTTGTCAAGCGCGGACAGGCGCGACTCCAACTGCTCGACCGTGGCGGCCAGTTGATCGACCCGGGCACGGGTACGCGCCAGGAGGTCGGCCTGCACGTCGAACTCTTCGCGGGTGACCAGGTCGAGCTTCGAAAACGCCTGCGTCATCATGGCGCGCACATTGCGCTCGACGTCCGCCGCCGGGCTGCGGGCGATCAGGTCGGAGATGTTCTTCTGGATGTCTTCCATCCACTGGGTGCGGTTGTTCATAGCGGCCTCACTTGTTCTCGATCCCTCAAGTGTAGTGCTTTCCAGGCTTCGGCCGCGGGCAAAAAAAAGGGCGGGCCGCATGCGGTGACCGCCCATCAAAGCACAGGAGAAAACCGGGCCGCCTTGGGAGCGGCCCCCTACCAACATCGTTACGGACAACCCATCTGCGGCGCCGACTGCGCAAACAGGTCAGCCGACTGCTTGCATTGCGCCGCCAGTTGCGTCTTGTCGCTAATGGTGGCCCACTGGGTCTTGGCGGCATCGAGTTGCTGCTTGAAGCTGGCTGCGGCAGGATTGGACGCACCGAGCTTGTCCATGCACGCACTGACCTTGGTCAGGTAAGCCTCGCATTCGGCCGGCAGGGCTGCCGTCGCCCCGGCGGGGGCGCCCGAACTGGACGACGCGGTGGTGGTCGGCGGCGTGCTGGCCGCAGGCGCAGTGGCCGCCGCCGGAGGCGTTGTCGCCGAGGGGGGCGTACCTGGCGTCGCGGCGGAAGGCGCCGGCGTGGTCGATGCCGCGGGCGGCGCGGCCGCTTCGTCGCTCTTGTTGCACCCCGCCAGCGCAGCCAGCGCGGCGGTCAGCGCCAGCATGGCGCAGCTCTTGGCTTGGATCGTCCTCATTCCTCTTTCCTTTTTGCTTTTTGGATTTTCAGAGAGCCACGGCGCCGGAACCCAATTGCCGCGGCCCGATCAGGCCTGCATACCGCAATCAACTGGACTTGATTCTTCTTCACCCGACCGTCGGCAACAAGCGCACCCGTGTAAACCCTCGTATCACGTCCCGCCCCCGTTTTGTGCTCCATCCCGACGCGCATGCCCCCTGCCCGCCACGCTGGCATCCGGCACGCGAAGCCCGGCCCGCAAGGTTCGGCGCCTTAAAGCCGCCACCCGCCCAGCACCCGCGACCGCGTCGGCAAACGCGCCGGCACGCCGATAGGTCGGCATCAACTCGCAACAATTAGCGGCGGCAAAACATATTCCATTACATCCCTCACCGACGACACGCCATGCACCGGATTGAGGCTGACACTTGGTGCATGGCGCACTATATTGGTGCATTCAGGCACAACTAGAGCGCCTGCCCGCCCGGTGCCAGGGTGCAACACAATGTGGCATGGAATTTGCTTGATGGACGATGCCAACGTGCAACCATGAGAGGAAATGCCATGAAACTCATCATCGCCATCATCAAGCCCTTCAAGCTCGACGAAGTGCGGGTGGCTCTATCCGGAATCGGCGTCCAGGGCCTCACCGTTACAGAAGTGAAGGGATTCGGGCGCCAGAAGGGCCATACCGAGCTCTATCGCGGCGCCGAATACGCCGTCGACTTCCTGCCGAAACTGCGCGTCGAGGCCGCCGTGCCCGACCACCTGGTCGACCAGGTCATCGAAGCCATCGAACAAGCCGCCCGCACCGGCAAGATCGGCGACGGCAAGATCTTCGCCGCCCCCCTCGAACAAGTGATCCGTATCCGGACTGGCGAAGCCGGCGAAGCTGCGCTGTAGACAAATAAGAAAGACTCATTGGAGCCTGAAAATGGATAAAGCAGATATCTCCTGGTTGCTCGTCTCTACCCTCCTCGTATTGATGATGGCCGTACCCGGTCTGGCGATGTTCTATGGCGGCCTGGTACGCAGCAAGAATGTGCTGTCGGTGCTGCTGCAAGTGATGTGCACGTTCGTGCTGGGCCTGGTCCTCTGGTTCATCTACGGTTATTCCCTCGCCTTCACCGAAGGCAATGCTTTCTTCGGCGGCCTGTCGCGCGCGTTCTTCTCCGGGATGTTCAATCCGGCCGATGGCAAGTACGCCATGTCGAACTCGCTGACCGAACTGCTGTTCGCCTCGTTCCAGGCAACGTTCGCCGGCATCACCTGCGCGCTGATCGTAGGCAGCTTCGCCGAACGCGCCCGCTTCTCGGCGGTGCTGGTGTTCACGGTGATCTGGTTCACGTTCGCCTACGTGCCGATCGCGCACATGGTCTGGTTCGCCTCGGAAACGGCGCCCGGCCTGCTCAATGCCAAGGGCGCGCTGGACTTCGCCGGCGGTACCGTGGTGCACATCAATGCCGGCGTCGCCGGCCTGGTGGGGGCCTATGTGATCGGCAAGCGCGTCGGCTATGGCCGTGAAGCGATGCAGCCGCACAACCTGCCGATGACGTTCGTCGGCGCCGCGCTGCTGTGGGTCGGCTGGTTCGGCTTCAACGCCGGCTCCGCGCTGGCCGCCAACGAAAACGCCACCCTGGCCTTCTTCAACACCATGATCGCCACGGCTGGCGCCGTGCTGGCCTGGCTGTTCACGGAGTGGGCCATCAAGGGCAAGCCCTCGATGCTGGGCGCCGCCTCCGGCGCGGTTGCCGGCCTGGTCGGCATCACCCCCGCCGCCGGCCTGGTCGGCACGGTCGGCGCGCTCATCATCGGCGTGATAGCCGGCGTGGTCTGCGTGTGGGGCGTCAATGGCCTGAAGCGCCTGCTGCGTGCGGATGACGCGCTGGACGTGTTCGGCGTGCATGGCGTGGGCGGCATTGTGGGCGCCCTGCTGACCGGCATCTTCAACGCCCAGGTCCTGGGCGGCCCCGGCCTGGCCGAACCCGGCATGATCATGGGCCAACTGTGGGTGCAGCTCGAAGGCGTGCTGCTGACCATCGTCTGGTCGGGCGTGGTGGCCTGGATCGCCTACAAGATCGCCAACGCCCTGTGCGGCCTGCGCGTGCCGGAAGACCAGGAACGCGAAGGGCTGGATGTCACCAGCCACGGCGAATCCGCCTATCACAGCTGATCCGCGCTTACCGCCCGGCTATCGGGCGGTCGCAGGGAAAGCCCCCTCGAGCGATCGAGGGGGCTTTTTTTGTTCATCGCACGATTGTCGGCGACTCATGCCGCCCCCCTCACCCGCGGCCGGCATACTCCAGCGGCAAATAAAAAAGCCCGGCATGAACCGGGCTTTGCGAGGCCGCCCCGGCGGTCAGGCCAGGTCCAGGGTATCCAGATCCACGGGCAAGGCCCGGTTCAGGGCGCTGGCGACCTTGACTCGCAGCGCGTTGCTATGGGCCCGGCGCACCTCGCGCTTGACGTCCAGCAGTTGCTGCGGATGCATGGAGAACTCCGTCAGCCCCAGGCCCAGCAGCAATCGCGTCATGCGCGAATCGCCAGCCATTTCACCGCACACCGCCACCGGCTTGCCGGCCCGCTCGCCGGCGTTGATGGTGTGCGCCACCAGCCGCAGCACGGCCGGATGCAGCGGATCATAGAGCGCCGCAACGTCATGGTCGCCACGGTCGATGGCCAGCGTGTACTGGATCAGGTCGTTGGTACCGATGGACAGGAAATCCAGCGCCTGCGCGAAGGGCTCGATGGCGATGGCGATGGCCGGCACCTCGACCATGGCGCCCACGTCCATGTGCGCGGCATAGGCCTGGCCCCGCGCATCCAGCTCGCGCCGCGCCGACTCGATGGCAGCCCGCGTCGCCACCACTTCGTGCATGTGAGCGATCATCGGGATCAGCAACCGTACCGGGCCATGGGCCGAAGCCCGCAGGATGGCGCGCAATTGCGTCGCGAACATTTCCGGACGCGCCAGGCAATAGCGGATGGCGCGCTGCCCCAACGCCGGGTTGGTGGCCACGGTGGCCTCGCCGTCCAGCGTCTTGTCCGAGCCGATGTCTAGCGTTCGTATGGTGACCGGACGGCCCGCCATCACCTTCACGACGGACGAATAGGCCTCGTACTGTTCTTCCTCGCCCGGCAGGTCCGGGCGCCCCATGAACAGGAACTCGCTTCGGAACAGGCCGATGCCGTGCGCGCCCGAGGCCAGCGCCAGCGCCGCCTCTTCGGGCAGTTCGATATTGGCATGCAGAACGATGTCGATGCCGTCCAGCGTGACGGAAGGCTCATCGCGCAACAGACTCAGTTCGGCGCGCTCATCGGCATAGGCGGCCTGGCGCCGGCGGTATTCCTGCAGGATGCGTTCCGACGGATTGACCACCACCGCGCCGGCGGCGCCGTCGATGATCAGCATGTCGCCGTCGCGCACCAGCTCGCGCACGTTGCCCATGGCCACCACGGCCGGCACGCCCATGCTGCGCGCCACGATAGCGGTATGCGAGGTCGGCCCGCCCAGGTCGGTGACGAAAGCAGCGAAGCGCCCGCCGCGCAGGCGCAGCATGTCCGCTGGCGAGATGTCGTGCGCCACCACCACCAGCGCCTCGTCGCCGCCCATGTGCGACATGTCCGGCAGGATGACCGAGGTTCCCGACAGCACGTGCAGCACCCGCTCGATCACCTGGCGCACGTCGGCGCCGCGTTCGCGCAGGTATTCGTCTTCCATGGCGTCGAACTGCTGACCCAGGATCTGGCCCTGCGTGGTCAGCGCCCATTCGGCGTTGTAGTGCCGCTCGGCGATCAGCGCCAGCGTCTGCTCGGCAAGCAGCGGGTCGCCCAGCAACAGGCTGTGCACATTGAGCATGGCGCCCAGCTCGCGCGGCGCGTCGGCCGGCAGCGTGTCGGCCAACTGCCGCAGTTCCTGCTGGGCCGAGGCCAGCGCCTCGGTCAGGCGGCGGCTTTCGGCCGGCACGTCCTCGGGCGAGATACGGTAATGCGCCACTTCCAGCGCCGCCGCCCCCATGACCACCGCGCGGCCGATGGCGTAGCCGCGCGCCACGCCCTTGCCGTACAAACAAATAACGGGGCTGGCAAGGCCAGCCCCGTCATGCGCCTGGACCGCGGCACCGGCCGCGGACGTGCCCGCCCGGACGGCGTCCGGGCGGGCGGAATCGGAAGCGCTGCTATTCCTGTTCACCGAATTTGCTATCGAACAGAGTTTCAATTTCGGAGAGCGCCTGTTCGGCATCGCTGCCGGAAGCCTCCAGTTTGACCGTCACACCCAACCCGGCCGCCAGCATCATGACCCCCATGATGCTCTTGGCATTGACACGCTGCGCCCCCCGGGAGATGAAGATCTCGCTGGAAAACTTGCTGGCAAGTTGCGTCAGTTTGGCGGCCGCCCGCGCATGCAAACCCAATTTATTGCTGATGACAATGTCTGTATTAGGCATAGGAATTATGGTGACCGCGGCATCACACCGCAGGTGTTGATTGCAGCAAATTGTCCAAGCGCTCGTCGGCTTGAAATATTAGCCGAAATATGGGACAAATTCCCGCCCGTCAGTCTACCCGCAATACCCCTTGCACCCCGCCGGCCAGCGCCTTCTCGCGAGTCTCGGCCAACGAGAGGTTGCGGTAGGTCAATGCGCGCAACAGCATGGGGGTGTTCAGGCCCGCCAGCACGCAGCACTGGATACCCTGCGCCTGGGCATCGGCCACGGCCCGCTTGGAGATATTGGCGGGAGTGGCGCCGATCAGGTCGGTCAGCACCAGCACCCCCCCGCCATGGTCCTGCTCGAGGATATCCCTGAGCACGGCGGGCGCCAGGTCGTCGGGGCGATCCTCGGGCTGGATGTCGTGGATCGCCAGCATGCCGTCGAGGTTGCCCATGACATGGCTGGCGCATTCGCGCATGGCCGCGCCCAGCGGCGCATGCACGACGATGACGATACCCGTGGTCATGGCAGGTTCCAGGAAGCTCAGGCCGCGGCCGGCACCGTGGCGCCGGCCGCCACCGCGTTCTCCAGCGCCTGGACGAACATGCCGGCGACGTCGAAACCGGTCTGTTCGGCGATTTCCACGAAACAGGTGGGGCTGGTGACGTTGACCTCGGTGACGTAGTCGCCGATGACATCCAGGCCGACCAGCAGCAGGCCGCGCGCGGCCAGCTTGGGCGCCACGGCCTCGGCGATCTCGCGATCGCGCGGCGACAGCGGTTGCGCGACGCCGCGCCCCCCGGCGGCCAGGTTGCCGCGGGTTTCGCCGGCCAGCGGGATACGCGCCAGCGAATACGGCACGGGTTCGCCGCCGATCAGCAGGATGCGCTTGTCGCCCTGGACGATCTCGGGAATGTAACGCTGGGCCATGATGGTGCGCGCACCGTTGTCGGTGAGCGTTTCCAGGATGGCGTTGAGGTTCGGGTCCTGGGGCTGCAGGCGGAACACGCCGGTGCCGCCCATGCCGTCCAGCGGCTTGACGATGACGTCGTGGTGGGCGTCGTGGAAGGCCTTCAGGCGTGCCATGTTGCGCGTCACCAGGGTCGGCGCGGTGAATTCGCTGATTTCGGTGATGGCCAGCTTTTCGGGATGGTTGCGGATCGCCGCGCCGCTGTTGAACACCTTGGCCCCCTGCGCCTGGGCGTATTCGAGCAGGTGGGTGGAATACACGTATTCCATGTCGAAAGGCGGGTCTTTGCGCATCACCACCGCGCCGAAATCGGCCAGCGGCAGGTCTTGCTGCGCGGCTTCGCGCCACCAGTCGTGGCCGTGCAGGTCGGCGCCTTCCACCAGTTCGATCGGCGTGGTGACGGCCTTGACCGTGCCGGTCTCGATGTACAGGTCGCCCTGCATGGCCACGCTGAGCGTATGCCCGCGCGCCACCAGGGCACGCATCATGGCGACAGAACTGTCCTTGTACGCCTTCAAGAGCGGCAAGGGATCCAAAACGAACAAAACATGCATCGCGACACCCCGAACGTACACCGCCTTCCCTTTCGGGAAGGCGGCTATCTATGACATCGTAGCGCAGAGCCGCCCAATAAGCGAACCCGCCGAACATGGGCTGGACGGCGGGTTGCGGGCAAGAGCGGCCGGGCCTTCCCGGACAGGAAGGCCGGCAGGAGCCTTATGCCGCCGATTCCGGCTTGCCCGCGGGGGCAGCCTTCTTCTTGGGCGCCAGCACCATGACCATCTGACGGCCTTCGAGCTTCGGCATGGCTTCGACCTGGGCCAATTCCAGCAGATCGTCGCGCACACGCTCAAGCACCCGCATGCCGAGTTCCTGGTGAGCCATTTCACGGCCACGGAACCGCAGCGTCACCTTGGCCTTGTCGCCTTCCTCGAGGAAGCGGCGCAGGTTGCGCAGCTTGACCTGGTAGTCGCCCTCGTCGGTGGCCGGACGGAATTTGACTTCCTTGACCTGGATGACCTTCTGCTTCGAGCGAGCTTCGGCCTGACGCTTCTGCTCTTGGTACTTGAACTTACCGTAGTCCATCAAACGGCAGACCGGCGGCTCGGCGTTCGGCGCGATTTCCACCAGATCCACGTCGTTTTGCTCGGAAAGACGGAACGCGTCGGCAATCTTGACGATGCCCAGCTGTTCTCCGTCCAGACCTATCAGGCGCACCTCGGGGACGCGGATTTCACCGTTGATGCGAT
This sequence comes from Achromobacter sp. 46006, assembly GCF_059761975.1. Taxonomy (NCBI): domain Bacteria; kingdom Pseudomonadati; phylum Pseudomonadota; class Betaproteobacteria; order Burkholderiales; family Alcaligenaceae; genus Achromobacter; species Achromobacter sp. 46006. The sequence continues at coordinate 46,237 of NZ_JCBANN010000022.1, read as the reverse complement.
TGGCTTTTTCAGTGGCGATGTTGAAAGCTCCTAGAAATGTTAAGCAGCGCTGCCATCGGGTTGATTGACGTCGCGGCGGGTGGATACGTCTTCGGACAGGCGGGCGACGAAGTCGTCGAACGCAATGGCGCCGAGGTCCAGACCGCCCAATCCGCGTACGGCGACGGTGCCGTTTTGCTTCTCCTTGTCGCCGACGACGAGGATGTACGGCACCTTCTGCAGGCTGTGCTCCCGAATTTTACGAGTGATTTTTTCACCGCGCAAATCGGACTCGACCCTAAAGCCTTGTTTTTTCAGGCTTTGCGTGATTTCGGCCGCATAATCGGCCGAAGGCTCGGAAATGCAGCACACCACGGCCTGCACGGGAGCCAGCCAGGGCGGCATTGCGCCGGCGTGGTTTTCGATCAGCATGCCGATGAAACGCTCGAGCGAACCCAGGATGGCGCGGTGCAGCATCACGGGCGGACGGCGCTGGTCGTTCTGGTCCACGTACTCGGCGCCCAGGCGCACGGGCATGGAGAAATCGACCTGGATCGTGCCGCACTGCCAGTGGCGGCCGATGGCGTCCTTCAGCGTGTATTCGACCTTCGGGCCATAGAACGCGCCCTCTCCCGGTGAGATCTCGAATTCGCAGCCAGTGCGGCGCAGGCTTTCCATCAGGGCCTGCTCGGCCGTGTCCCAGACCTCGTCCGAGCCGATGCGCTTTTCAGGGCGCGTGGCGACCTTGTACAGCACTTCGGTGAAGCCGAAGTCGCGGTAGACCTTCTGCAGCAGGGCCGTGAAGTCGGCGCACTCGTCCTGGAGCTGTTCCTCGGTACAGAAGATGTGGCCGTCGTCCTGCGTGAAGCCGCGCACGCGCATCATGCCGTGCAGCGAGCCGGAGGGTTCGTTGCGGTGGCACTGGCCGAATTCGCCGTAGCGCAGCGGCAACTCGCGGTACGAGTGCAGGCCGGCGTTGAAGATCTGCACGTGGCCCGGGCAGTTCATCGGCTTGAGGCCATAGACGCGGTTCTCGGACTCGGTCGTGAACATGTTTTCACGGTAGTTGTCCCAGTGGCCCGTCTTTTTCCAGAGCGAGATGTCGAGGATCTGCGGCGCCTTCACTTCCTGGTAGCCGTTGTCGCGGTAGACGGAGCGCATGTACTGCTCCACCTGCTGCCACAGCGCCCAGCCCTTGGGGTGCCAGAAGATCAGACCCGGCGCTTCGTCCTGGAAGTGGAAAAGGTCGAGTTCGCGGCCGATCTTGCGGTGGTCGCGGCGCTCGGCCTCTTCCAGCATGTGCAGGTAGGCTTCCTGTTCTTCCTTGGTGGCCCAGGCCGTGCCGTAGATGCGCTGGAGCATCTCGTTCTTGCTGTCGCCGCGCCAGTAGGCGCCGGCCACCTTCATCAGCTTGAAGACCTTCAGCTTGCCCGTGGACGGCACGTGCGGGCCGCGGCACAGGTCGATGAAATCGCCTTCGCGGTACAGGCTGAGCGGTTCGTTCGACGGGATCGAGGCGATGATCTCGGCCTTGTACTTTTCACCGATGCCCTTGAAGAACTCGACGGCGTCGTCGCGCGACCAGACTTCGCGCGTCACCACTTCGTCTTTCTTGGCCAGTTCGGCCATCTTCTTCTCGATGGCCGTCAGGTCTTCGGGCGTGAACGGGCGCTTGTACGAGAAGTCGTAGTAGAAGCCGTTGTCGATCACCGGGCCGATGGTGACCTGGGCATCCGGGAACAGCTCCTTGACGGCGTAGGCCAGCAAGTGGGCGGTGGAATGGCGGATCATGTCCAGGCCGTCGGCGTCCTTGGCGGTCACGATGGCAAGGCGGGCGTCGCCCTCGATGCGGTAGCTGGTGTCGACCAGCGTGGAGTCGGCGCCTTCAAAGGTGACGCGGCCGCCCAAGGCGGCTTTGGCCAATCCCGCGCCGATCGATTGCGCCACTTCGGCGACCGTGACCGGCCCCGGGTATTGGCGCTGCGAACCATCGGGCAATGTGATCTGTACCATCGGGAGTGCTTCCTGGGGTTCTTGGGGGAAAAAAACGAAATTCAGAAACGACAAACGCGGCTGGTAGCCGCGTTCATTTGATTGTCTTGCTGAGTCCTACCGCTGACCTGACACGGTGAAACCCGACGCACGAAAAACTAACGCGACATAGGGCGAAAGTTCCGGGTCGTAGTTCGTGCCAGCGGGAAAAACATGGTGCTTGGGCCTTGAGGGTGGACTTGGCATCGCGCCACCGGTAACGATTGGCGGTGCTTATCGTTGCCGATTGTAGCACCCTTTGCGCCCCTTTCGTGACATTTGCGCGACAGCAACGGCCCCTGGTCCGGGCTCAGGCCAGGTTGCGGCTGTCCGCAATCGCGGCCAGCACGTGCCTCACGCCATCTTCCCAGTGCGGCGCGTGGATACCGAAGGTGCGCTCCAGCAGGCGGCTGTCGAGCCGGGAATTGGCCGGCCGGCGTGCCTTGGCGGGATATTGAGCAGAGGGCACCGCCTGGATGTCGTCCGGTGTCAGGGTGACGGCCAGCCCGGCGCGGCGCGCCTGCTGCGCGATGAAACAGGCGTACTCATGCCAACTGGCGTCGCCGGTGGCGGCCAGGTGATACAGACCGAAGGGAAAGGCGGACTGCGCCGGCAGCGCCAGGTAGCGGGCCAGCACCAGCGCGGTGGAATCGGCGATGTAAGCGGCGCCGGTCGGGGCGCCGCGCTGGTCGCTGACCACCCTGAGCGCCTCCGGCTGGCGCAGCGCCATCAGCATGGTCTTGAGGAAGCTGTGGCCAAATACCCCGTAGACCCACGATGTGCGCAACACCAGATGCGCCGGGTTCATGGCGCGGACCGCCTGCTCGCCAGCCAGCTTGCTGCGACCGTAGGCGTTCAGCGGCGCCGGCGCGTCGCGCTCGTCGTAGGCGCCGACCTTGGCGCCGTCGAACACGTAATCGGACGAATAGTGGACGATGAGCGCGCCACGCTCGGCCGCCAGCGCCGCCAGTTCGCCCGCCGCTTCGGCATTGATGCGCATGGCGCGCACGGGGTCTTCCTCGGCCCGCTCGACGGCGGTATAGGCCGCGGCGTTGACGATGATGTCCGGCTTCTCGCGGCGCACCAACCGCGCGATCTGCAGCGGGTAGGCCAGGTCGCAATCGGCGCGCCCGAAGGCAGCCACGCGGCCCAGCGGCGCCAGGCTGCGCCGCAGCTCGAAGCCCAATTGGCCATCCCTGCCTAACACCAGAATCTTCTTGGACATGCGCCATCCACCGCCTTGCCTGTCTTGCGCCACCGGCCGGCGGATGCCGGCCTGGAATATCGGCGCGATTTTATTCCTCGCCGCGCCAGCCTCGGCATCGCCGGGGGATTAACGTCGCATCACGGTATCACAAACGTAGTTTTGTCTGATTCGAGTTTAGTTTTAGTCAATACGGCGCCGTAAGACCATAAGCTTCACACTCGAATTTCGGACTGGTTACGGCGAGTGTGCAGTCCCAGCAGCCTTCGGGCGCACACCCTTTTTACCGACGTTTTCCCGTCCATTCTGTGGAGTCCTGATGAATACTGCCTCAGCGCCGGATGCCGCCGCCTCTGCCGAGCCGCGCTCCCACGATGCAGGTGACCGCCCCAATTCCCGCAAGCACCTGCTGCTGTCGCGGCCGCCCCCCGTCATCCGGGTGGCGATCCTCGATGACCATCCCGTCGTGGCGCTGGGCCTGGGCGCCTACCTGGATGCCCGGCCCGGCTTCCGGGTCATCCACCAGGAAACCTCGGCCAGCCGGCTGCTGGACAAGCTCTCCAGCACGCCCTGCGACGTGGCCCTGATCGACTTCTACCTGCCCCAGGAACCCTGGGACGGCGTCAACTACCTGCGCCGCTTGCGGCGCTATCATCCCAACCTGGCGATCATTACCTTCTCGGCGGGCAATCGTCAGGAGACCCAATATGCGGCGTATCGCGCCGGCGCCAATGGCTACCTGGCCAAGCAATGGGGCATGCTGCTGCTGCCCGAGATGATCCACGGCGTCCTCAGCAAGAAAGACCCGTTCCTGTCGGTGCACGACGGCAAGATCCGCCCCCTGTCGCCGCGCCCGCCCCACGCCATGTTGACCACCTCCGAGGTCGAGGTCCTGCGCCACATCAGCCAGGGAATGTCGGTGACCCAGATCGCCGCGCGCCTGAAGCGTAGCAAGAAGACCGTCAGCACCCACAAGCGCCGCGCCATGCGCAAGCTGCAGTTGTCCGACGACCTGGCGCTGGCCTTGTTCCTGCGCGAGAAATTCGCCGAATAGATCCGCGCCGCGCCCGGCCCCCACCGGCTGCCCGACAGGGCGGCCGGCCGGTCAGATGATGCGCGAATAGCTGGCGGCCGTGCTGGCGTTACGCAGGTAGCCATCGAACGTCATGGCCACGGCCCTGACGAAGTACCAGCCCAGGCCGGTCACGCGCAGCTCCCCGGCACGCAGGTTGACCAGGCCGAGTTCGGCCAGATTGGCCGCCTGCGACAGCTCGGGCCCGAAATAATCCCCGAACCGCAAGCCATGGCGCGCTTCGATCCCGGCGAAATCCACCTTGCCCTGGCACATGATGTCCATGATGACGTCACGCCGCACCAGGTCATCGGCGCTCAGTGCCAGCCCGCGCTCGACGGCGAAATGGCCGGCCTCGATGGCGGCGTAGTAGCTGTCCAGGTCCTTGGCGTTCTGGCTGTAGGTATTGCCGATGCGACCGATTGCCGATACGCCCAGCGCCACCAGGTCGCGGTCGGGCTGGGTGCTGTAACCCTGGAAATTGCGATGCAGTTGGCCGCGCTGCTTGGCGATCGCCAAGGCGTCCGTGGTCAGCGCGAAATGATCCATGCCAATGTAGGTATAGCCCTGCTTGAGGAAGCCCTCGATGGCCGCGCTGAGCAGGCCGACCCGGGTGGCGCGGTCGGGCAGATCCTGCGTATTGATGCGGCGCTGCGGCTTGAAGCGCTCGGGCAGATGGGCGTAGGCGTAGAGCGCGATGCGGTCGGGCCGCAATGCGCTGACCTGCTCGATGGTGCGCGCGAACGACGCCGTGGTCTGTAGCGGCAGGCCGTAGATCAGGTCGACGTTGACCGAGGCATAGCCCAACGCGCGGGCGCTTTGCATCAGGTCGCGCACGTCCTCGAACGACTGCACCCGATGCACCGCGACCTGCACCCTGGGGTCGAAATCCTGCACGCCGAAGCTGAGCCGGTTGAAGCCCAGCTCACGCAGCTTTGCCAGGCGCTGCGGCGTGGCCGTGCGGGGATCCACCTCGATGGAGATCTCGGCGTCGGGCTCGAAGCGGAATGCCGCGCGCAGGTCCGCCATCAGCCGGCCGAGCTCGTCATCGGCCAGAAAGGTCGGGGTTCCACCGCCGAAGTGCAGTTGCGACACCGGCACGCCTGGCCCCAGTTCGGCCACATGCAACGCGATTTCCCGCGCCAGCGCATCCAGGTAACGCGCCGCGCGGTCGTGATGGCGGGTCACGACCTTGTTGCAGGCGCAGTAATAGCAAACCGAATCGCAGAACGGAATATGCACGTAGAGCGACAGGGGTTCCGGCGTACAGGCCGCGCGTCGCTGGCCGAGGGCCTGGCGATATTCGGCTTCGCCAAACGCCGGGTGGTAGCGGTCGGCGGTGGGATAGGAGGTGTAGCGGGGACCGTTCTTGTCCAGCCGGGCGAGCAACTGGGGGGGGAAGAAGGGTTCGGAAGCGGCCGACGGATCGGCGAATGAGGAGCGGAGGGCGGCTTGCATGACTCGAATTATTCGCCCGCGCCCATCCGGCGGTGTTGATCTGGCGCAAACTCGGCCAGCGCCTGCTGCGAGGACGCAACGCGTCCAGCCTGCGCGACAGTCAACCACGGCGCGGCGCCGCGGACGGCCACGGCCGCCGAACAACGGCCATGGCCTCGTAAAATGCCCGCACTCTCCTCAATGACAAGGACATTCCCCGTGGACACCGAACTCGACGGCCGCCTGCTCGCGTTGCGCCAGGCGTTGGCGATCGCCATCGCCCTTTCCACCCGCGGCAGCGCGCAAGCCACCGACATGGCACTGGAGCTATTGGGCGACCTGAAAGCCAATCTGGACGATGCGCCGTCGGACAGCCCCTTTGAAAAGCCCGAATGGGTGGTCGGTGCGCATGACGAGCTGGAAGGCATCGCGCGCCTGGTGCGCGCCTTCACCCAGACCCCCGAACCGGACGCTGGCGCCTGACCCCCGCGATACCGCGCGCGCCGTCGTCACACGGCGCCTCTTGATCAAAACACTGAACCAGGGCACCGCGCCAGCGCCGCGCGGCCCGCCCGACGCCCCCCCTCCACTGCCCGGCTCCCGCGCCATCCTCCGCCGCCGAGGCTTGCCAGGCGCGCCTTTGACTGGCCTGACCACCAGATAGGAAGACGGGAAATCCCTCTGATCGTTTTCCCTTTGTCCTGCAAATTTTTCTTTTGTTTCAATGGCAGGATACCTATATTGGTGGCCTGACCACCTGACCAAGATTTTGCAGTACCGCCATGAACACCTTCCAAGCCGTCGCCGTCACCCGCCTCTATCGCATGATCGCCGACCAGATCGCCGGGCGTATCCGTGCGGGCGATTTTCCGCGCGGCGGCCGCTTGCCCTCCGAGCGCGAGCTGGCCGAACAACTGCAGGTGAGCCGGGCCTCGATCCGCGAAGCGTTGATCGCGCTGGAGATAGAGGGCTACGTGGAAGTGCGCGTCGGCACCGGCGTGTTCGTCACCGCCAGCCGCGAAGTCGCTCCCGCGCCCCCCGCCGCCACGACCGCGGCCGTCCAGGACGACATCGGTCCCTTCGACCTGCTAGAAGCGCGCATGCTGATCGAACCGGAGTGCGCGGCGTTGGCCGCGCAGCAAGGTTCCCCCGCGCAGATCGCTGCCATCCGCGCGGCCCATGAGGCGATGTCGCTGACCGACGCGCCGGGCTGGCATGACCGCGAATTCCACAGTGCCATCGCCGCCGCCTGCGGCAACGCGGCGCTGGCCGCCTCGGTGGCTCACTTATGGAATCTGAGCCTGGCCAGCCCGGTGTTCAGCCGCATGCAGGATTACTTCGTCAACACCAAGGTATGGGCGGTCGCCCACGCCGAGCATCAGCGCATCCTGACCGCCATCCTGGCGCGCGACCCGATCCGCGCGCGCCACGCCATGCATGCGCACCTGATCGGCATCCTGGCCCGCCTGCGGGAAGACTTCGGTGACGACGACGGGAGCATCCGGCCCGATATCTAGGCCCCGCCCGCCTTCGCTTCGGCGGCGCCGGCCGCCGCTTGCCCTGCCCCCCACCCCAAGCCCGCGCCGCGCGCGGCCAGCCCCTCCGGGAGTGTTTGCATGACGGTTGTATCCCCTCCGCCCCGCAACGGCGGCCAGATCCTGATGCAGCAACTACGCATCCATGGCACGCGCCGGATCTTCATGATCCCAGGTGAAAGCTATCTTCCCTGCATCGACGCGCTGAACGAACACCGTGGCGCCATCGAACCCGTGGTCTGCCGCCAGGAGAGCGGCGCGGCGTATATGGCCGAAGCCTACGGCAAACTGACCGGCGAACCCGGCATCTGCTTCGTCACCCGCGGTCCGGGCGCCACCAATGCCAGCATCGGTGTGCACACCGCCTTCCAGGACTCGACGCCCATGATCCTGTTCGTCGGCCAGGTCGGCAACGATTTCTACGAGCGCGAAGCCTTCCAGGAAATCGACTACCGCCGCATGTTCGGCCAGATGGCCAAGTGGGTGGCGCAGATAGACCGCACCGACCGCATCCCCGAATTCGTGGCGCGCGCCTACGCCACCGCCACCAGCGGCCGCCCCGGGCCGGTGGTGTTGGCGCTGCCGGAAGACACCCTGTGGGGCAGCGCCGCCGTGGCGGACATGCCGCGCTACCAGCGCGTTGCCGCCAGCCCGGGCCAGCCGGACCTGGATCGCATGCGCCAGTTGCTCGACCAGGCCGAACGGCCGGTGATGGTGCTGGGCGGCAGCGGCTGGAATCCCGACGCGATCCAGCAGATCGCCGCCTTCGCCGAGCGCTTCGAACTGCCGGTCGCGACGGCCTGGCGCCGGCTCGAATGCTTCGACCAGCGCCATCCCAACGCCGCCGGCCAGATAGGCTGGGGCATGACCGACGCATTGCGCGCGCGCATCAAGGCCGCCGACCTGATTCTGGCGGTCGGCACGCGCCTGGGCGAGGCCACCACCGAAGGCTATCAACTGATCGAAAGCCCGCTGCCGCGGCAGGCGCTGATCCACGTCTATCCGGACCCACAGGAGCCAGGCCGCGTCTACGCTCCGACCCAGGCGATTGCCGCCAGCGTGGCCGGTTTCGCCCAGGCGGTTGCCGCACTGCGGCCCGCCCACGCCACGCCGCGAGGCGCGGCGGTGCGCGCGGCCCACGCCGAATACCTGGACTCGCTCGAGCCATTGCCGTCGCCCGGCGCGCTGAGCCTGGATGCCATCTCGACCCAGGTCAACCAGCGCCTGGCCGCGGATGCCTGCATCACAGTGGGCGCGGGCAACTACGCGCTGTATCCACACCGCTATCGCCAGTTCACCGGCCTGGGCACCAGCCTGGCGCCCACTGTGGGTTCGATGGGCTATGGCCTGCCGGCGGCCGTATCGGCCAAGCTGGAGCACCCGGACAAGACCGTGGTGTGCTATGCCGGCGACGGCTGCTTCCAGATGAATCTGCAGGAACTGGGCGTGGCCCAGCAGTACCGGCTGGGCATCGTGGTGCTGGTATTCAACAACGGCATGTGGGGCACGATCCGCGCGCACCAGGAACGCGAATTCCCCGGCCGCCCGATTGCGCTTGGCTTCGAGAACCCCGATTTCACGCAAATCGTGCGCGGCTACGGCGGCTATGGCGAAGCCGTCGAACGCACCGCCGATTTCGCCGCGGCGTTCGATCGCGCGCTGGCCTATGCCGAGCGCGAACAACGCCCCGCGCTGCTGGAAATCCGCTACGACGCCGACGGCATCGCCCCCGGCCAGACGCTGACCGCCATCCGCGAGGCGGCGCTGGCTCGCAACGCCGCCGCCCACTAACCCGAACGAGGCTCCCCCATGACTACACCCCTGTCCGTCAACGGCAACCGGCTCTGGCAATCCCTGATGGATCTGGCCGAGATCGGCGCCACGCCCAAGGGCGGCAACTGCCGCCTGGCCCTGACCGCGCTCGACGGCCAGGGCCGCGACCTGGTCACCGGCTGGATGCGCGATGCCGGCATGACGATCCGCGTGGATCAGGTGGGCAATATCTTCGCCCGCCGCGCCGGCCGCAACGACGCACTGCCCCCGGTGATGACCGGCAGCCACATCGACACGCAACCCACAGGCGGCAAGTTCGACGGCTGTTTCGGCGTGCTGGCAGGCCTGGAAGTGATGCGTACCCTGAACGATGCAGGCGTGCAGACCGAAGCGCCGCTGGAGCTGGCCATCTGGACCAACGAGGAAGGCTCGCGCTTCGTGCCGGTGATGATGGGCTCGGGCGTGTTCGCCGGCAAGTTCCCACTGGAGACCGCGCTGAGCGCGCGCGACGCCAAGGGCCTGGCGGTGCGCGACGAACTGCAGGCTATCGGCTATGCCGGCACCGAACCGGTCGGCGGCCGCCCGGTGGATGCCTATTTCGAGGCCCACATCGAACAGGGTCCGATCCTGGAGCATGAAGAAAAAGTGATCGGCGCGGTCACCGGTTCGCTCGGCCTGCGCTGGTACGACGTCACCGTGACCGGCATGGAAATGCATGCCGGCCCCACGCCCATGGGCATACGCCGCGACGCGCTGTATGCCGCCAGCTACCTGGTGCAGGCCGTCATCAATATCGCCAACGCGCACCAGCCGCACGGGCGCGGCACGGTGGGTGAGATCCATGCCCACCCCGGTTCGCGCAACGTGATCCCGGGCCAGGTGCGCTTCACCACCGACCTGCGCCACGAAGACGAAGCCACGCTCACGCGCATGGATCAGCAATGGCGCGAGGCCTGCCGCGAGATCGCGGAGAAGCACGGCGTGCAGGTGGAGGTGAAGGACGTGCAGTACTTCCGCCCCACCCCGTTCGATCCCGACCTGGTGGAGAAGGTGCGCCAGGGCGCCGCGCGCCGCGGCCTGCCGGCCATGGACATCGTCACCGGCGCCGGCCATGACGCCGTCTACATGGCCGCGGTGGCGCCCACCGCCATGATTTTCGTGCCGTGCAAGGACGGCATCAGCCACAACGAAATCGAGGATGCGCAGCCCGCGCACCTGGAAGCCGGCTGCAACGTGCTGTTGGACGCCATGGTGGCCCGCGCCAACGCCGCGCGCTGAAACGACGAGGACCCTGTCATGACCCTGCATACCCTCGAATACTGGCAAGCCCGCGCCGATGCTCTGACACTGCGCGGCCAGGCCTATATCGACGGCGCCTATGTCGATGCCGCCGACGGCGCCACCTTCCCCGCCACCAGCCCGATCGACGGCCGCAAGCTGGCCGACGTGGCCGCCTGCGGCGCGGCCGATGTCGACCGCGCCGTGGCCGCCGCCCGGCGTGCCTTCGAGACCGGCGTCTGGTCCGGCCTGTCGCCGCGTGAACGCAAAGCCTGCCTGGTGCGGCTGGGACAACTGATCACCGAACACACCGAAGAACTGGCGCTGATCGAAACCCTGGACATGGGTAAGCCGATCCGCGACGCGCTGGCCTTCGACCTGCCCGAAACCGCACACTGCTACGCCTGGTATGGCGAAGCCATCGACAAGCGCTATGACGAGATCGCGCCCACCGGCGCCAATACGCTGGCCACGGTCACGCGCGAACCGCTGGGCGTGGTGGCGGCCGTGGTGCCATGGAACTACCCGTTGCTGATGGCCGCCTGGAAAGTCGCGCCGGCCCTGGCCGCGGGCAATAGCGTGATCCTCAAGCCGGCCGAGCAATCCTCGTTGAGCGCACTGCGCCTGGCAGCGCTGGCCGCACAGGCCGGCATCCCCGCGGGCGTCTTCAACGTCGTGCCCGGCGCCGGCCCGGTCGCCGGCAGCGCGCTTGGCCTGCACCCGGATGTCGACTGCGTGGCCTTCACCGGCTCCACCGCCACCGGCAAGCGTTTCATGAGCTATTCAGGCGAATCGAACCTCAAGCGCGTGTGGCTGGAATGCGGCGGCAAGTCGCCCCACATCGTGTTCGAGGACTGCCCCGACCTGGACCATGCCGCGCTGATTGCCGCGCTGGCAATCTTCTCGAACCAGGGCGAGGTATGCATCGCCGGTTCGCGCCTGTACGTGCACGACGCCATCTATGAGACCTTCATGGAGAAAGTGGCCCGGCACGCCGCCGAAATGCGGCCGGGCAATCCGCTCGATCCGGCCACGGCCCTGGGCGCCATGGTCGACGAGCGCCAGACGCGCTCGGTAATGGCGCGCATCGCGGCCGGCCAGGCCGAGGGCGCCACGCTGCGTGTCGGCGGGCGCCAGTTGCACGGCGACAGCGGCGGCTTCTACATCGAACCGACCATCTTCGACTGCACCGACGCATCCAGCCCGCTGCTGCGCGAGGAAATCTTCGGCCCGGTGCTGGCAGCGCAGCGATTCCATACGGAAGACGAGGCCATCGCATTGGCCAATGATTCCGCGTACGGCCTGGGCGCCGGGCTCTGGACCGCCAATCTGGGGCGCGCGCACCGCCTGTCGCGGCGCCTGCGCGCCGGCCTGGTCTGGGTCAATTGCTATGCCGACGGCGACATCACGGTGCCGTTCGGCGGCGTCAAGCAATCGGGGTTCGGCCGCGACAAGTCGCTGCATGCGCTCGACAAGTACAGCGACCTGAAAACCACCTGGATAGACATCACCCGATAGCGGGGCGCGCATGCAGCCAGTCTATCGCCGCATTGGTGCGCGGCGCCGTATCTGCACCCTTACGTAGCATTGTTGTAGCAGCTCCACCCCGCAGTTCCCCGAGAAACAGGTGGCACGAGGTTTGCTTATCACTACCGGCACGCGCCGTGTGACAAGCGGCCACCTGACAACCCTCTTCCAGCCTGGAGGCTCGCAGTGAAATCGAAGACTTGGTTCTCCCTCAGCATCGGCGCCCTGGTTCTGGCGGCCGCCTTGCCGGCCACGCAGGCCCTGGCCCAGACCAAGGGCGGCACGCTCAACATGATCGTCCAGCCCGAGCCGCCCGTTATCGTCACGGCCATCAACCAGCAGGGCCCGACGCAATTCGTCGCCGGCAAGATCTACGAAAGCCTGCTGACCTACTCGACCGACCTGAAGCCGCAGCCCGGCCTGGCCAAGTCGTGGGAAGCATCGCCCGACGGCCTGAGCTACACCTTCCACTTGCAGGACAACGTCAAATGGCATGACGGCAAGCCGTTCACGGCCGACGACGTGGTGTTCTCGCTCGCGGACATGCTGCCCAAGACACATGCGCGGGCCCGCGTGATACTCAACAAGTTCGTCGCCTCGGTGCAGGCCACCGATCCGAAGACCGTGGTCATCAAGCTGAAGACGCCGTTCCCGGCTTTCATGCTGATGTTCGAGCCGGGCTTCGCGCCGATGATGCCCAAGCACATCTACGCCGGCACCGACTACATGACCAACCCGGCCAACCAGAAGCCCATCGGCACCGGCCCGTTCATGTTCAAGGAATGGAAGCGCGGCGAGTACATCAAACTGGTGCGCAACCCCGACTACTGGAAGCCGGGCAAGCCCTACCTGGACGAACTGGTGTTCAACGTGATTCCCGATGCAGCCTCGCGCGCGGTGGCGTTCGAGCGCGGCAGTGTCGACGTGCTGCGCGGCGGCGACGTCGACAACGTCGACATCAAGCGCCTGCGGGCGCTGCCCAAGGTCGAGTACACCACCGCCGGCTGGGAAATGTTCTCCCCCCAGGCTTACCTGATCTTCAACATGCGCAAACCGCCCTTCGACAACGTCAAGGTGCGCCAGGCGGTGATGGCCGCGCTCAACCGAAAGATGATCGTCAACAACATCTTCTTCGGCCTGGGCAAGGTTGCCACCAGTCCCTTCGTGACCACCGAGATGTTCTATGACAAGAACATGCCGGCCCTGCCCTTCGACATGAAGAAGGCGCGCGCGCTGATCAAGGAGTCGGGTATCAAGCCCGAGGACTACACCATCCGCCAGTTGAGCTTCCCTTATGGCTCGACCTGGGACCGCCTGGGTGAATACACCAAGCAGGCGCTCGAGCAACTGGGCTTCAAGGTCAACCTGGAATCGACCGACGCTGGCGGCTGGGCCAGCCGCACCGGCAACTGGGACTTCGACCTGACCACCAACTTCACTTACCAGTACGGCGACCCCGCGCTGGGTGTGCAGCGGCTGTATATCTCGTCGAACATCGTCAAGGGATCGCCGTTCGCCAACGTGCAGGGCTACAGCAACCCCGAGACCGACAAGCAGTGGGAAGCCGCCGCCTCAGAAGTCGACCCGGCCAAGCGCCAGGCGATCTACAGCAAGCTGCAGACCACCCTGGTCAATGAAGTCGCCAACGGCTTCCTGGTGGACATGGAGTTCCCCACGCTGTATCGCGCCAACGTCAAGAACCTGGTCAAGACGGCCATCGGCCTGAACGAATCGTTCGACGACGTCTACATCGAGAAGTAAACGCCGCAAGCCGCGGGCGGCGCCCCCTGCCCGCCCGCGGCGCCCGGCCGCGCGACGGACGCCCGCGCCCGTCCACGGAGGACCCTGAGCATGAAATTCCTGTCTTTCCTGGTTTCGCGCATCGGCAAGGCCCTGGTGGTCGTGCTGGGCGTGGTCATCATCAATTTCTTCCTGATCCGCCTGGCGCCCGGCGACCCCGCCGCCGTGCTGGCTGGCCAGGCGGGCGCGGGCGATGCCGCGTACGTCGAGCAATTGCGTGTCGCGTTCGGATTGGACAAGCCGGTGCTGACGCAGTTGTTCCTGTATCTGAAGGGCGTGGTCCAACTGGATCTGGGCTTTTCCTATCGCAACCACGTGCCGGTGCTGGACCTGATCGTCGAACGCCTGCCCGCCACCTTCCTGCTGATGTCCTGCGCCTTCCTGTTCTCGATCGTGCTGGGCGTGCTGCTGGGCGTGGTCGCGGCCAAGGCGCGCTACCGCAACAAGCGCCGCTGGATCGACAGTTCGGTCATGACCGGCGCCCTGCTGCTGTATGCCACGCCATTGTTCTGGCTGTCGCTGATGGGCATCCTGCTGTTCTCGGTGGTGCTGGGCTGGCTGCCGGCCTTCGGCATGGAAACGGTGGGCGCCGGCCTGACCGGCTGGGCCCGCGCCGCCGACATCGCGCAGCACCTGATCCTGCCGACGGTGACGCTGGGCTGCTTCTTCATGGCGGTGTACGTGCGCCTGACGCGCGCCTCGATGCTGGAAGTGATCGGCATGGACTTCGTCAAGACCGCACGCGCCAAGGGCGTCAGCCCCGGCCGCGTGATCCGCGCCCACGTGCTGCGCAATGCGCTCTTGCCAGTGATCACCTTCGCCGGCATCCAACTGGGCCAGATGGCGGGCGGCGCGGTTCTGACCGAGACAGTGTTCGCCTGGCCCGGCATCGGCCGACTGATGTTCGATGCGCTGCTGCAGCGCGATTACCAGCTGCTGCTGGGCATTTTCCTGGTGACTTCGATCATGGTGGTGGTGTTCAATCTGTTGACCGACGTGCTGTACCGCCTGATCGATCCGCGCATCGGTGCCGGCGCGCAACAAGGAGCCGCGGCATGAAGCAATTCGCCCGACGCTATATGCGCAACTACGGGGCGGTGGCCGGACTGGCCATCATGCTGGTGGTGGTCATCGTGGCCCTGGCCGCGCCGCTGCTGTACCAGGATTCGCCCTGGATGATGGTGGCGGACCCGCTGATTCCGCCGTTCACCGACGCCGCCTATCCATTCGGCACCGACATGCTGGGCCGCGATATCACCGCCGGCCTGGTGTGGGGCGCGCGCGTCTCGCTGATGGTGGGCCTGCTGTCCACCGCCGTGGCACTGGTGTTCGGCATCGTGGTCGGCGCTATCGCCGGCTACTGTGGTGGCCGCGTCGATGACGCGCTGATGCGCTTCACCGAATTCTTCCAGACCATCCCGCAACTGGCGATGGCGGTGGTGCTGGTGGCCATCCTCAGCCCCTCGGTGTATTCCATCATGGGCGCGATCGCGGTGGTGTCGTGGCCGCCGGCGGCGCGGCTGGTGCGGTCGGAATTCATGACGCTCAAGCAGCGCGAGTTCGTGCAGGCGGCCATCGTCATCGGCCAGACGCCGGCGCGCATCGTCGGCACGCAGATCCTGCCGAACGCCATGTCGCCCATCATCGTCTCGGCCTCGTTCATGGTGGCGACCGCCATCCTGACCGAATCGTCGCTGTCCTTCCTGGGGCTGGGCGACCGCAACCTGATGAGCTGGGGCTTCATGATCGGCGCCGCGCGCACCATGATCCGCGAAGCGTGGTGGATGAGCGTGTGGCCCGGCGTGGCGATCCTCCTGACCGTGCTGGCCATCAACCTGATCGGCGAAGGCCTGAACGACGCCCTCAACCCGCAACTGCGCAAGCGCGGCGAATAGGAGACCGGCATGAACGCATCCCCGCCCCTGCTGTCCATCCAGAACCTCAGCATCGCCCTGCCCAGCGGCGGCGACCGTCCCTTCGCGGTGCAGGATGTTTCCTATGACATCCACGCCGGCGAAATCCTCTGCATCGTCGGCGAATCCGGCTCCGGCAAGTCCATGAGCGCCAACGCCATCATGGGCCTGCTGCCTGACTACCTGACGCCGCAACAGGGCCGCATCCTGTTCCGCGGCACCGACCTGCTGCGCCAGGACGAAGCCACGCTGCAAGGCATGCGCGGCAAGGACATGGCCATGATCTTCCAGGAGCCGCTGTCGGCCCTGAACCCGCTGATGACGGTGGGCGAACAGATCAGCGAAGTCATGCGGGTCCACAACGCCTATCCCGGCCCCGAACGGCTGCAGCGCACGCTCGAACTGCTGGAATTCGTCGGCCTGCCCGACCCGGCCACGCTGTATCACGTCTATCCCTTCCGCCTGTCGGGCGGCCAGCGCCAGCGCGTCATGATCGCCATGGCCCTGGCGCTGGAGCCTGCGCTGCTGATCGCCGACGAGCCGACCACGGCGCTGGACGTCACCACCCAGGCGCAGATCCTGGCGCTGATCGCCCGCATCCAGAAGGAAAAGGGCATGGGCGTGATGTTCGTCACGCACGACTTCGGCGTGGTGGCCGAGATCGCGCACCGGGTGGCGGTCATGGAAAAAGGCGTGCTGGTCGAACAAGGCCCTGCCGAGGAAGTGCTGAACCGCCCGCGCCACCCCTACACGCAACGCCTGATCGCGGCCGTGCCGCACCGCCGCGGCGAGGAACGCGACGCCGCCAGCCAGGAACGGCCGGTGCTGGAGGTGAAGGACCTGAAAAAGACCTACGTGATCGGCCATGGCTGGCTCGGCGGCCGGCGCGAAGTGCACGCGGTCGACGGGGTCAGCTTCAGCGTGCGCCGCGGCGAGACGCTGGGCATTGTCGGGGAATCCGGCTCGGGCAAGTCGACCATCGGCAAGTGCCTGCTCAAGCTGGTCGGCATCAATGGCGGCCAGTTGATCTTCAACGGCCAGGACATCGCCGCCCTGCCCGAGTCGCGCTTCCGGCCGCTGCGCAAGGATATTCAGATGATCTTCCAGGACCCCTTCGCCTCGCTCAACCCGCGCCATACCGTGGGCCGCATCATCAGCGACGGCCCGGTCGCCAACGGCGTGCCGCGCGCCCAGGCCGAGGCCCGCGTGCGCGAGCTGCTGTCGCTGGTGGGCCTGGACCCGTCGGCCTTCGACCGCTACCCCAACCAGTTCTCGGGCGGCCAGCGCCAGCGCATCGGCATCGCCCGCGCCCTGGCACTGGAACCCAAGGTGCTGGTGGCCGACGAATCGGTGTCGGCGCTGGACGTATCGGTGCAGGCGCAGGTGCTGCAACTGCTGCACGACCTGCAGCAGCGCCTGAAGATCGCGCTGGTGTTCATCACCCACGACCTGCGCGTGGCCGCGCAGATCTGCAATTCGGTGCTGGTCATGCACCGCGGCAAGGTGGTGGAATACGGATCGCCCAGCCAGATCTTCGACAACCCGCAACACGCCTATACGCAACAACTGATCGCCGCCGTGCCCGGCCAGCACTGGGATCCAACCCAGGCCCAGGCGGCCGCGTGAACCGCATGACCCGCCGCGGCGCCCGCGGCACCACCATCAGGAGACTTGCATGCAACGCCCGCCCGCCGTGCCCACCGTCCAGATCGACAACGACCAGGTCACCGTCACCGAATGGCGCTTTCCGCCCGGCGGAGAAACCGGCTGGCACCGCCACGGCATGAACTACGTGGTGGTGCCGCAGACCACCGGACCGTTGCTGCTGGACACCCCCAGTGGCCAGGTCACCAGCCAGCTCACCACCGGCGTGGCCTACTACCGGCCTGTGGGCGTGGAGCACAACGTCATCAACCCGGGCGACACGGAATTCGTGTTCGTCGAGATCGAGCTCAAGCAGGCGGGGCAGGCGTCATGAAGGCGTTTTTTTCGGAAGAACAACTGTTGCACACGCCCCGGCAGTTCATGCGGCTGGGACGCATCAGCGCCCCCACCGACCTGCCCTCTCGCGCCCACAGCCTGCAAGGCGCGCTGGCGGCGCGCGGCATCACGGTCGAGGCGCCGCCCGACTACGGCCGCCAGCCGCTGGAAGGCATCCACAGCGCAGACTACCTGGACTACCTGGAGACCGCGTTTGCCCGCTGGCAGGCGCTCAAGGCCCCCGGCGTCGACCCCGGCCCCGAAGTGCTCCCGAACCTGTCTCCCTA
Organism: Achromobacter sp. 46006; assembly: GCF_059761975.1. Classification (NCBI taxonomy): domain Bacteria; kingdom Pseudomonadati; phylum Pseudomonadota; class Betaproteobacteria; order Burkholderiales; family Alcaligenaceae; genus Achromobacter; species Achromobacter sp. 46006. The sequence continues at coordinate 28,421 of NZ_JCBANN010000022.1, read as the reverse complement.
CTACAGCGGCCGGGTCGAGTCGGCCGGGCGCGGCCCTTGTCCGTCGCCGTCGATCGTGGCGCAGACCGGCTATTACCTGAGCGATCTGTCGTGCCCCATCGGCCCGCAGACCTGGCGCTCGGCGCTGCGATCCACCCACAGTGCGGTGGCGGCGGCCGAGCACGTGGCCGCCACGGGCGGGTCGGCCTACGCCCTGTGCCGCCCTTCGGGCCACCACGCCCACCGCGATCGCGCTGGCGGCTTCTGCTACCTGAACAGCAGCGCGGCCGCCGCCGCCCGCTTGTTGCAGACCTGGGCCAAGGTGGCGGTGCTGGACGTCGACGCGCACCATGGCGATGGCACCCAGAACATCTTCTACCAGCGCGCCGACGTCATGACGGTGTCGCTGCACGCCGACCCCGGCGGCTACTACCCGTTCTATACCGGCTACGCGCACGAGCGCGGCCACGGCGCCGGCGAAGGCTGCAACCTCAACCTGCCGCTGGCGCACGGCTCGGGCAACGACCCGTTCCTGCGGGCGCTGGACAGCGCACTGGCGGCGCTAGCCGGCTTTGGGCCGCAGGCGCTGGTACTGGCGCTGGGCTTTGATACCTACAAGGACGATCCCATCAGTGTGCTGCGGCTGGACATCGAAGCCTACCGCGACATCGGCGCGCGCGTGGCCAGCCTTGGCCTGCCGACCGTGGTGGTGCAGGAAGGCGGCTACATGGTCCAGGCCATCGGCCCGGCGCTCGACGCATTCCTGCAGGGCCTGGGCCAGGACCGCGCCTGACCCGCCGCCATGGCCACCTCCCCTGCCTCGACATCCGGCGTCATCCCGGCCGCTGGCGCGCGTCAGGCCGGCATCCTGCTGTTCTTCGCGGCGCTGCTGGCCTTTGCCACCTTCGACGCGGGTTCCAAGCAGATGCTGGCGCGCTATCCGGCGCCGTTCCTGAACATCATGCGCTATAGCGCGGTCGCGACGCTGGCGCTGGCGCTGCTGTGGCGCCAGCGCTGGCCAGACCTGCGCGGCGCCTCGCACAAGCCTCTGCTGGTGCTGCGCGGCATCATGCTGGCCACGGTCGGCACCTGCTTCATGACGGCCTTGATCTGGATGCCGCTGTCGGAGGCCACGGCCATCTACTTCACCTCGCCCCTGATCATGGTGGCGCTATCGCCCTGGCTGCTCGGCGAGCGTGTGCGGCCGGCGCAATGGACGGCGGTGGCGGCGGGTTTCGCGGGCATGTTGCTGATCGTGCGGCCCGGCGCCGACCTGCCACTGCTGGGCACCGTGCTGATGGCGGTCTCGGCCGTCGGCTACGCCATTTTCCAGGTGTTGACCCGCAAGCTGTCGGGCAAGGTGGCCGGACCAGTGCAATACGCCTACACCGCCTTCATCTGCCTGGCCGTTACCGCGCTGCCGGCGCCCTTTTTCCTGCCGGACCCCTGGCCTGCGCCGCTCGACATGGCCTTGATCGTGGGGCTGGGCGCCTGCAACGGACTGGCGCAGATACTGCTGATCGGGGCGTTCCAACGCGTCCCGGCGGCAACCCTGGCGCCACTGAACTACTTCCAGCTATTGCTGGCGGTGGCCTTCAGCACGTTCTGGTTCCAGCGTCCGCCCGATGGCCTGGCGCTGACCGGCATTGCAATGATCATGGCTTCCGGCGTGTTCCTGGCGCTGCGCCGCGCCGCCTAGGTTCGGCGCGTGGCTCAGGAGGTTTCGCGCTGCACCAGCGTGAAGCCCAGGTCAACGTGGCGCTGCGCGACGTCCTGCCCGGCCAGGTGGCGCATCAGCAATTGTGCCGCTGACCGGCCGATTTCATAGCGCGGCGTGGCGATGGTCGACAGCGGCGGCGTGGTCCAGGCCGTGCCGGCCAAGTCGTGAAAGCCCACCAAGGCCAACTGTCCGGGCACACTGAGGCCCAGCCGTCCGCACTGGAACACCGCTCCCTGCGCCAGGTCATCGTTGCAGAAGAACACCGCATCGCAATCGGGATGCCGCGCCCGCAGCGTTTCCAGCAACGCCGCCCCAAGCGCGATCGACGATTTCTCGGGCGTCATGATTTCCAGCGCCGGATCATACAGGCCGGCGTCGCGCAGCGCCTGCCGGCAGCCTTCGCAGCGGCGCAAGGAACGCGGATCGAGCTGGGCGCCGACGATGCCGATGCGCCGATAACCGCGCTCGACCAGGTGGCGGCCGGCGGCGTAACCGGAATCGAACTGCGAAAAGCCCACGCTCATGCCGTCGTCGCCGGCCAGCGTCTCGATGGTGTGGACTGTCGGAATACCCTGCGCCCGCAGTAATTCCCAAACCCCGGGGTTGTGGTCGATGCCGGTCAGGATCAGTCCATCGGGAAGGTGCTGCAGATACTTGCGCAGCAGCGCCTCCTCGGCATCGGGTGAATACCCCGTAACGCCGATCAGCAGATGGTAGCCCTGCGCATCCAGCACTTCCTTGATGCCCGTGATGATGTCGACGAACACCACATTGCTGAGCGAAGGAATCAGCACCACGATGGTCTGCGAGCGCGCCGACGCCAGCGCGCTGGCGGCGTGGTTGGGCACGTAGCCCAGTTCCTGGCACACCGCGGCGATGCGCAGGCGCACCGCCTCGGCCACTTTGTCGGGCGTGCGCAAGGCGCGCGACACAGTGATCGCGCTGACCCCGGCGCGGCGCGCGACCTCCTGCATGGTCACGCGTCCGGCGCGGGTGTTGCGGGGCTTGCGGCTGGACATCTGGTTGTGCTGGCAATGTCTGGAGATTGGCGAGCACGTAGTCTGACCGAAAGATCGGGGCTTGCCAAACCAAAAATGTTAGCGCTAACATCAGCACCACTACATCCATAAGAATTCCGGAAAACGGAAAGGAGACAAGCATGCATGGTTCCCCCGAGGGGCGGTCCGGTCCTGCCCGCCTGGCCCGCGCGGCGGATTGGTGCGCCCGGCTACAGACCTGGCTGATGGTGGCCTGCCTGGCCGTCATGGTGGTGCTGCTGTTCGGCAACGTCGCCCTGCGCTACCTGTTCAATTCCGGCATCAATGTCTCCGACGAGATCTCCCGCCTGGCCTTCGTCTGGTTGATCTTCCTGGGCGCGGTGCTGGCCCTGCGCGACCATCAGCATATCGGCGTCACGATGCTGGTGGACCGCTTCGGCCCGGTAGCTCGCCGGATTTCGCACGTTCTCTGTCAATTGCTGGTGCTGTGGACCCTGTGGCTGCTGGCCGACGGTAGCTGGACCCAGACCCTGATCGGGCTCGACACCCGCCTGCCGGTCACTTCGATGCCGCTGGCGGTGTTCAACGCCGCAGCGCTCTACGCCGCCATCGCGATGGGTCTGTTGACCCTGCTGGACCTCATCCGGGTGTTGGCCGGCGGCCCGCTGCCGGCGGAGTCCCGCGCCGAAGACCCGCTGGTCTGACCGGCCCGCCGCCATTCGTTCGGACCTGCACCCATGATCCTGACCGTCTTCCTGCTGGTATTGCTGGGGCTGATCGCCCTGGGCATGCCGATCGCGTTCGCGCTGCTGCTGAGCGCGATCGCCATGATGTTCCAACTCGATTTCTTCGACAGCCAGATCCTGGCGCAGAACATGCTGTCGGGCGCCAACAGCTTCACCCTGATGGCGGTGCCGCTGTTCATGCTGGCCGGCGAACTGATGAATGCCGGCGGCATCTCGCGCCGCATCGTCAACCTGGCCGGCATGTTCGTCGGCCATATCCAGGGCGGGCTGGGCTATGTCGCCATCTTCGCCAGCGTGCTGCTGGCGGCCCTGTCCGGTTCGGCCGTGGCCGACGCCGCCGCGCTAGGCTCGCTGCTGATCCCGATGCTGCGCGACAAGGGCTACGACGCCGGCCAGGCTTCCGGCCTGATCGCCGCGGGCGGCATCATCGCGCCGATCATTCCGCCGTCGATCTCGTTCATCATCTTCGGCGTCGCCACCAACATTTCCATCACCAAGCTGTTCTTCGCCGGCATCGCGCCGGGCCTGCTGATGGGCCTGACGCTGGTCGCGGTATGGACCTGGATCGCGCGCAGGCATGGCACAACCAAGGCCACGCCGCGCCAACCGTGGCGGGCACGCCTGCGGGCGCTACGCGAATCGGCCTGGGCGCTGCTGCTGCCGGTCATCATCATCGGCGGCCTGCGCGGCGGCATTTTCACCCCCACCGAGGCGGCCGTGGTGGCCGCCGTCTACGCGCTGCTGATCAGCCTGTTCGTCTACCGCGAGATCGGCCTGCGGCAGTTGCTGCCCCTGTTCGTCAACGCCGCCCGCACCACCGCCGTGGTCATGTTCCTTGTGGCGGCCGCCATGGTGTCGTCCTACATGATCACGCTGGCCGACATGCCGCAAGACCTGATCGCGCTGCTGGAACCGGTACTCGACCATCCCAGGCTGCTGATGTTTGCGCTGCTGGTGCTGCTGACGCTGGTGGGCATGGTCATGGACCTGACCCCCACCATCCTGATCCTGGCGCCGGTGCTCATGCCGGTCGTCACCCAGGCCGGCATCGATCCCGTCTACTTCGGCGTCATGTTCGTCATGGTGGGCTGCGTCGGCCTGCTGACCCCGCCAGTCGGCACCGTCCTGAACGTGGTCTGCGGCGTGGCCCGCATCAATATGGAAACGATCTGCAGAGGCGTATGGCGCTATGTGCTGGCCTACACGCTGCTGTTGATACTGCTGGTGATCTTCCCCGAGCTGATCACCGTTCCCGCGAGCTGGATGCACTGAAGCCCGCAAACAAGCGCGTCGCCCCGACGCCCCTTAGAAGACGCCAAGGAGGAGCACCATGAACCCCCGTTTCAAGATCCGTTTCATCGCATTGGCCGCGGCGCTGTCCTGCGCTTTTGCCGGCGCCGCCGCGGCCGCCGACGTCAAGCCGCGGTTGATCCGCTTCGGCTATGGTCTGAACGAAGACAGCGTGCAGGGCCGCGCCGCGCGTCACCTGGCGCAGGAGCTGGAAAAAATCAGCGGCGGCAAACTCAAGATGAAGACCTTCGGTTCCGCCAACCTGGGCTCCGACGAGCAGATGCAGGGCGCGCTGGTGGGCGGCGCCCAGGAGATGATGGTAGGCTCCACCGCGCCGCTGGCCGGCATGGTCAAGGAATTCGGCGTCTTCGACCTGCCGTTCCTGTTCAACAGCGAAAAAGAGGCCGACGCCGTGCTGGACGGCCAACTGGGCCGGGACCTGCTCGACAAGCTGGAAGCCAAGGGCCTGGTGGGCCTGGTGTATTGGGAGAACGGCTTTCGCAACATGACCAACTCCAAGCACCCCATCGTACGCGCCGAAGACCTGCAGGGCATCAAACTGCGCGTGATGCAGAACCAGATCGCGCTGGGCGTGTTCAATACGCTGGGCGCGAACGCCGTGCCGATGCCGTTTTCGGAACTGTTCACCGCACTCGAGACCCGTACCGTCGATGGCCAGGAAAACCCCGTCACCACAATCCAGAGCAGCAAATTCTACGAGGTGCAGCCTTACCTGACCATCACCCGCCACGTCTATACGCCCTGGGTGGTGATGGCGTCCAAGAAATGGTGGGACAAACTCTCACCCGACGAACAGCAGTTGGTGCGACAGGCCGCCGAGGCTTCGCGCGATTTCGAGCGCAAGGACAGCCGCGCCGACTCGCTGAAGGCAATGGGCACGCTGGAAAAGGCCGGCATGAAGATCAACACGGTGTCGCCGGAGGAAGTGGCGCGCATGCGCGAGAAAGTGCAACCCGTGGTCGACAAGTACACCCAGGAACTGGGCCCGGACCTGATCAAGCGGCTGAACGCCGAAATCAGCAAGGCACGCAACTAGAACGATGGGCGCGGGGAATGGCCGGCGGCACGCCGCCGGCGCCCCGGCACCGGGAGCGGCCACCGCCCCGGCCCGCCCGCACAGGCACCGCCCCCTTGAAGCACACGAGGCCCCCATGACCGACTCCGCGCGCAAACTGCGCAGCCAGAAATGGTTCGACGATCCCGCCCACGCCGACATGACGGCGATCTACGTGGAACGCTACCTGAACTACGGCCTGACGCGCCAGGAACTGCAATCGGGCCGCCCCATCATCGGCATCGCCCAGACCGGCAGCGACCTGGCGCCGTGCAACCGCCACCATCTGGCATTGGCCGAACGTATCAAGGCCGGCATCCGCGACGCCGGCGGCATCCCGATGGAGTTCCCGGTGCATCCGCTGGCCGAACAGGGCCGCCGCCCGACCGCGGCGCTGGACCGCAACCTGGCCTATCTGGGCCTGGTGGAGATCCTGCATGGCTACCCGCTGGACGGCGTGGTGCTGACCACCGGCTGCGACAAGACCACGCCGGCCTGCCTGATGGCGGCGGCCACCGTTGACATCCCCGCCATCGTGCTGTCGGGCGGCCCCATGCTGGACGGCTGGCACGATGGCCAGCGGGTCGGCTCCGGCACGGTCATCTGGCACGCCCGCAACCTGATGGCGGCGGGCAAGCTGGACTACGAAGGTTTCATGACGCTGGCCACGGCATCCTCGCCGTCCATCGGCCACTGCAACACCATGGGCACCGCGCTGTCCATGAACTCGCTGGCCGAGGCGCTGGGCATGTCGCTGCCTACCTGCGCCAGCATTCCGGCGCCCTATCGTGAGCGCGGGCAGATGGCCTATGCCACCGGCCTGCGCATCTGCGACATGGTGCGCGAGGACCTGCGCCCGTCCCATATCCTGACGCGCGAGGCATTCGAGAACGCCATCGTCGTCGCCTCGGCGCTGGGCGCGTCCAGCAACTGTCCGCCGCACCTGATCGCCATGGCGCGCCACGCCGGTATCGACCTGAGCCTGGACGACTGGCAGCGGCTGGGCGAAGACGTGCCGCTGTTGGTGAACTGCGTGCCCGCTGGCGAACACCTGGGCGAAGGCTTCCACCGCGCCGGCGGCGTCCCGGCCGTGATGCACGAACTGTTGGTTGCCGGCCGCCTGCACGCCGATTGCGCCACCGTCTCCGGCAAGACCATCGGCCAGATAGCCGCCGACGCCAAGACGCACGATGCGGACGTCATCCGCGCCTGCGATGCGCCGCTCAAGCACCGCGCCGGCTTCATCGTGTTGTCGGGCAATTTCTTCGACAGCGCGGTCATCAAGATGTCGGTGGTGGGCGAGGCGTTCCGCCGCGCCTATCTGTCGGCGCCCGGCGACGAGAACGCCTTCGAGGCCCGCGCCATCGTGTTCGAAGGCCCCGAGGACTACCACGCGCGCATCGAGGACCCCGCGCTGAACATCGACGAGCACTGCATCCTGGTCATCCGCGGCGCCGGCACGGTCGGTTATCCCGGCAGCGCCGAAGTCGTCAACATGGCGCCGCCCTCGCACCTGCTCAAGCGCGGCATCGACTCGCTGCCCTGCCTGGGCGACGGCCGCCAGAGCGGCACCTCGGCCAGCCCGTCGATCCTGAACATGTCGCCCGAGGCCGCTGTCGGCGGCGGGCTGGCGCTGCTGCGCACCGGCGACCGCATTCGCGTCGACCTGAACCAGCGCAGCGTCATCGCGCTGGTGGACGAAGCCGAACTGGCGCGGCGCCGGCAGGAGCCGGCGTACCAGCCGCCGCCGGCGCAGACGCCCTGGCAGGAACTGTATCGGCAACTGGTGGGCCAGCTATCCACCGGCGGCTGCCTGGAACCCGCGACGCTGTATCTCAAAGTGGTCGAGACCCGCGGCGATCCGCGCCACTCACACTGACGGAGGCGGGCCGGAATCAGTCCGTGAAGAACCGGTTGAACATGGCCCACTGCGTGAACAGGCCGGGCCATGCATGCACCGGCGAATCCGGCTTGCCCATGTCCCAGTCAAGCTTGCCGGCCGCGAAGATGTGCACCTCGCGGCCGGCACGCCCAGGCGTCGCCAGGCGGCATGAATCGGAGCGCTCGGGCCGCTACGCCACCAGCCGCGGCCGCGACACCCGCGTGACCGATCCCTTGGCGCTGACCTGCTCGGCGTCCCCGGGGGCCGGATCCACCGGCCGCGCGGTTGCCGGGGCCGCGGAAAGTGACGGTTTCGGCGCGTTACGGCCAGCGCGGGGCTTTCAACCGGCCTTCACGCCCCTGCCGCCGGACCGCCGCTTTCGCCAGGCGTTTTCTGTTGCGGATCGAGCGCTCGCGGACTGGGACGGCTCAGCACATAAGCGGCGCTTGCAAGGAAGAACAGGCCTACGCCGGATGCAAGCAAAAGCGACGGATGCGCGCCCCACCAGAACAGGCCATAGCCCACCGCCATGCCCAGCGACGCATACAACTTGCCCTTGCGCGATACCGCCCCCTGCTCACGCCAGGCGCGCAGCGACGGGCCGTAGGTCGGGCTGTCCAGCAACCAGCGCTCCAGGCGCGGTGACGAGCGTGAAAAACAGGCCACCGCCAGGATCAGGAAAATCGTCGTCGGCATCACCGGCAGAAAGGCGCCGATCACGCCCAGCGCCAGCATCGCGCAACCCAGGATCAGCCACAGTGCTCTCATCATGATGGGGTGCAGGATAACGCAGTTGTGCGGTGGCGCAGCGAATCGCGATGACAACCACGCTGGCAAAGCGCATGGAATCCGCATCGGCCAAATTGTTCCAGTCATCTAGATGTCAACATAATGGAATACCGTGCCTGACAATCCATCAATCCGAAGGTATTGCCCGTGCTTACGCTCCCCATCATCCAGGACCTGTTCGCCCGTCACGGCGTCGCCTACTACGGCGGCGAAGCCATCAGCCAGACCGAACACGCGTTGCAGTGCGCGCAACTGGCTGAACAGGCCGGCGAATCCGACGCCATGATCGTCGCCGCGCTGCTGCATGACATCGGCCACCTGATGCTCGCCGAGAGTATCACCACCGATATGCGCCACCAGGACGTAGCCGCAACGGCCCTGGCCTCGCTGTTCCGCGAGAACGTCACGGCGCCCGTGCGCCTGCACGTTGCCGCCAAGCGCTACCTGGGCGCGATCGAGCCCGCCTATCTGGACAGCTTGTCGCCCGCCTCGGTACAGAGCCTGTCCTTGCAGGGCGGCGTGTTCAGCCCACAACAGGCGGACGCCTTCATCGCGCAACCGCATGCCATGGCCGCGGTGCGGCTGCGCCGCTACGACGACCAGGCCAAGGTGGTCGGACTGGATACGCCACCACTGACGCACTATTTGGAGATGGCGGAACGCTGCTTGCGGGCGGCTTGAGCCCCGGTGAGCCTCACTTTTCCCGCCATGCTATCGGCCGCAAATACGCGCCCACTTGAACCGGGGCTCCTGCCGCGCAGCCCGCAGGCGCACCGCCCATGCCGCCGCCGTCACTTGCGGCGCCCCCGCCCGTCCTTCTCATGCTTGCGCCAATAGCCGAACTCTTCTTCGTGGACTTCCAGATCCACTTCGGCGACCCGTGACTGCAGCCGTTCCTGCACATCGGCAACGGCGCGGTTATAAATCACCGGCCCGACTTCTTCCAGGAAGAACCCCAGTAGCGCGCCCGCCGCGATACCCCCAATCGGCTCTTCCATATACTGATCAAAATACCGGCGGATAGAAGCAATCGCGGTCTCGCGCGCCTCTCGTTCCAGTTCGATGGCCATGCGTTTTCCTTGGCTGCTTCGGTTATCGCGTAACTGGGCCGCCGACGCCGCCCATGCTGGGGTCGGCAGTCATAGTGCCACAAGCCCAGCCGATTCGCAGCGCGCCAGCCGGCCCGCTATTGCCGGAGCCATTCCCCGCGCCCGCCGCGCCTGGCGCCAACATAATCCCATTGCGCCCCGCAGATCGAGCACACATACATCTCATGCCTGACCCGTCCTTTGAAAGCCGCCAGGCTGCGTACCTCGCCCAGGCTGATCAGGCGCTCATGGCCGTCCATTCCAACCGAGCCTTGCGTCATTCCCTCACAATCACCGCAATCGTTCATCGCCGGAAACCTTTCATTTTTCTTTCGCAGGAATCCTACAAAATGAATCGGCCATGAGTTTCATGAATTCTCACGGAAATGCGTCTGCCGCCCACGGGCGGTTAATAGGGGATGAAGAGGAAAATGCGGAGGCTCTCGCCCGAAATAATCGGCTTAGCCGGAACTGCCAGGCTTGGTTCCCAGACGGCCTGAATCCGCAGGTACTAAAAACTGGGCTAGGGTCAAAGCGCAACATGGTGCGCCGGGCGTACAACCACGCGGAGTATCTGGACGAGCGCCGGCAACTGATGCAGTGGTGGTCGGATTATCTCGACAGTTGCGCGGTCAAGGCGGAAAAATGAGGTCCAGAGGGCCTACCCTTATTATTTTTTTTGGCCCTACCCTCATTCCTACCCTTAAATCTCTTGGCGCTACTGGGCAGCACTTGGCAGCGCACTAAGCAAAAAGCCGCGAAGTCAAAGACTTACGCGGCTTTTAAGGTGGTGCTTGGCACCACTTTGCAGGAATTTGGTAGGCGGTATTGGAATCGAACCAACGACCTCCACGATGTCAACGTGGCGCTCTAACCAGCTGAGCTAACCGCCTGCAAAGAAGAAGAATTATATAGTGCTTTTTTGAACTCTGCAAATCGTCTTTTCAGATTTTTTGCTGTTTTCATTGCGTGGGATTTTTATCGCGTCGCATCGGCCTGCTTTTATCAGGCTATCTTTGCAGCCTGATCGCCACAGCGGTTTTACCAGTTTGGTTTCACCAGCCATTTGGCGTACTTGCCTTGCCACGCATTCACCACACACTGCCAACTTGCACCGGCAATTTCTTCCTATTTCTTCGCGTCTGCGGCATGCACCGCAGCAACGAAGAACGAGATTCTATCAGAACTTTTTATTCCTTGCTCGACTTCGACGCCACTGCTCACATCGACCGCCCACGGTCGCACGGCCTGCACCGCGACGGCGACGTTGTCAGGGTTCAGGCCACCCGACAGGATCAAGGGACGTGACACCGGATCAGCCTTCACGTCCTCCAGCAAACCGTGGTCAAACCCATGGCCACTGCCGCCGTAACCGGCGCTGTAGCTGTCGAACAGCCAGCCGGCAGCCTCCCCATAGGCACGGCAATAGGTGGCCAGGCTTGCGGCCGTTTCCAGGCCAGGCGCGCCAGCGCGGAACGCGCGCAGGTAGCGGCGGCCATGGCGCGCGCATTCCTGCGGTGTTTCGTCGCCATGGAATTGCAGCAACTCGGGGCCGACTTCGTCCAGCACGGCCTGCACCTCATCCGGCTGCGGATTCACGAACAGCGCGACCACGTCGACGAACGCCGGCACCAGGCGACGCAGTTGCGCGGCGCGGGTTGGCGCGACGTAGCGCTTGCTCTTGGGATAGAAAACGAAACCGATCGCATCGACCCCCGCCGAAACGGCGGCATCGATGTCTTCTTCGCGGGTCAGGCCGCAGATCTTGATGCGTGTGCGCATGGCATTCAGTGCTTGTGTCGCCCAGCGCGACGGATTTGGCCAGTATAAAGGCTGAGCTCACCAACGCCGGCGTACGCTGCCCAAGTCATGGCAACGCCCGGGCTCAAGCGCCCGCTTGCCCGAGCGTGGCCATTAGGGAGTCGAAGCTGCCCTCGGCCACCCGGAACCAGGGGATTTCCTTGTCGCGAAAGGCCGTCATGCTCTCGTACAGCTTCTTGAACATCGGATCCCTCGCGCTCAATTCCTGATAAAGCTTGAGCGCGGCCGCATGCGCGGCCTGCAACACAGGCCTGGGAAACGCCTTGAGCTGGGCGCCGCGCTGCACAAGCCGGCGCAGGGCATCGGGATTGCCGGCGTCGTACTTCGCGATCATGTTGGCGGTGGCCATCCGGCAGGCCAACGCCAGCGCCGCCTGGTAGGACTTGGGCAGTTCGTCATACGCCTGCTGGTTCACGTAGAGCGACAATTGCAGGGTCCCCGCCCACCAGCCAGGGAAGTAGTAATTCCTGGCGACTTTGTAAAGCGCCAGGTTTTCGTCGTCATGCGGACCGATCCAGGCCACCGCGTCGACGCCCCCCTGCTCCAGCGCCGCGTAGGTGTCGGCGACGGGCAGATCGACAGGTTCCGCGCCCATGCGTGCCAGTACCTGACGCGCAAAACCGCCAGCCTTGACCTTCAAGCCGCGCAGGTCGTCGACCGTCTTGACCTCGCCCCGGAACCAGCCCCCCATCTGCGCGCCGGTGAACCCGCAGGGAAAATTCAGGATGCCGTACTTGTCGAACAGCACGCGCGTCAGCGCCAGGCCTTCGCCCTGCAACATCCAGGCGTTCATCTGCCGGGTATTCAGGCCGAACGGCACGCCAGCGTCGAAACACAATGCCGGGTCGGTGTCGAAAAAGCGGGTCGAGGCAGTGTGGCCGCAATCGACGACGCGTTGTTGCACGGCTTCCAACACCTGGCCGGCCTCCACCAGGTCGCCGGCCGAAAAGATCTCGATGCGGAACCTGCCATCGGTGACGTCGGCGACATAGCGCGCCACGTCTTCGGCGCCGGCGAACAGGGTCGGCGATTCATTGGGAAAACTCGAGGCCAGCCGCCATGACACCGGCGGCGCCTCCTGCGCGTGGGCCGGCGCAACAATCACGGCGCCGCTGGCGGCTCCCAGAGCGGTTCGCTTCAAAAACGCGCGGCGTTGCATGAGACAGGCCTCCATTGGGCGCCGGGGCGGGCGTCCGGCTAGATCCGGCCGCCCGCCGGCTGGGTGAATGGCGAGAGCAGCACCGCCCCGCCATCCAGTTCGTCCAGGCCGAACTCGTCCGGATAGTCGATGGCCGACAGATACAGGCCATCGGGAGAAAACGTGGGCGCGCCACGCCTGCGGTCGCGCCAGGACAGCAACTGCGCCATCCAGTCGACCGACTCGCGGCCCTGCCCGATCTGCAGCAGCGCCCCCATGATATTGCGCACCATGTGATGCAGGAAGGCATTGGCGCGCAGCGTGAACACCAGGAAAGCCCCACGCTCGTCGATGTCCAGTTGGTGCATGATGCGCACGGGGTGCCTGGCCTGGCATTGCGAGGAGCGAAAACTGGAAAAATCGTGCTCGCCCAGCAAGGCCCGTGCCGCCAGGCGCATGGCGTCGACATCCAGCGGATGGTGGCACCAGCCGGCGCGCCCGGCCCACAAGGCCGGACGCACGCGTCCGCGCCACAACAGATAGACGTAGGTACGGGCCCGGGCGGAAAACCGCGCGTGGAAATCGTCCGGCACGGCCTTGGCCCACTGCACCGATATACTGGCCGGCAGGAACGCGTTCACACCCCGGACCCAGGATTCCATGCGCCGCTCCAACGCGGTATCCAGGTGGATCACCTGCATCGCGCCATGCACGCCGGTATCCGTACGGCCGGCGCAGATGGTGGGAACGGCCTGCGTCACGCCGCAGAATTGTGCCAGGGCGGCCTCCAGCGTGTCCTGCACCGTTTGCCGGTGCGGCTGGGTCTGCCAGCCCTGCCAGGCGGAGCCGTCATACGCCAGCCCCATTGCAACTCTGGACATCGCTCAGACCTGGGAGCGGCCCGCCGGACGCGGTTCGTCCGTGGGAGGCTGATCGAGATCGAGGTTGATGGCGTCGAGCTTGCGGTTGAGCGCCGCCGTATCGAGCGCCGGCTCGTTGTAGTCATAGGTTTCTTCATCGTCGTCACCACGGCGGGCGCCGGCGCGCCGCAACATCCAAGCAATGGCGAAGGCGATCAGCGCCAGCACGGCGGTGACGATGATGAGCAGATTGTCGGCCAACCAGGCCGGCATGGAAGAAGTCAAATCCTTATCCTTGTTCTGATCCGCCGCGGCTCCCGCAGCGGCCTTGTCTTGTTGCGCGGCGGCGGTCGACGCACTTGTGGCACCCGTCGCGCCTGCGGCACCCGGCGCACCTGCCGCGCCCGTCGCGCCTGCGGCACCCGTCGCGCCTGCGGCACCCGTCGCGCCTGCGGCACCCGTCGCGCCTGCGGCACCCGGCGCACCTGCGGCACCTGTCGCGCCTGCGGCACCCGGCGCACCAGCGGCACCTGTCGCACCCGCGGCGCCCGTCGCACCCGCGGCACCCGTCGCACCTGCGGCGCCCGGTGTCCCCGAACCGCCCGCGGCGCCCTGTTCGGCCACCGCCTTGTTCAATTCACTGACATTGCTCTCTAGCTGACTCACCCGGCCCTGCGCATCCGCCATCGCGCGCTCGTTGGAAACCCGTTGGTCGCCCTGCGCTTCGGCCTGCGCCGCGGCCGCGCCCTGGGCCTGTCCGGAGGACAGGCGCACCCGATCCTGCGGCTGCGTGGCCGTGGCCACGCCCGTATCACCGGGCCGGGCCACGCTGCCGGAGCTGGCGTCCTGCCCCTTGACCACGGCGGGATTGGCGCCGGCCGCCGCCCCCAGGCGGGCACGGTAGCGGGCGAAGGCCTCGGCGTGTTCGTTGAAAATCCGGCGCGCCTCGGCGGGATCGATCGCGCGCACCGTGGCCGCATCAGGGATCGCCAGCTTGTGCCCGGCCCGCACCAGATTCATATTGTTCTGGATGAACGCGTCGGGATTGGCACGCCACAGCGCCACCAGCATCTGATAGACCGAGGCATTGGGCACCGCGTTGCGCCGGGCGATGGCGAACAGCGTGTCGCCCGATTTGACATTGATCGCGCCGGTGCTGCCCCCCGCTCGGCCCGGCGCGCCCACCGCCGCCGGCGTGACGTCGGCGCCTGCGCCGCGCAACGGCACCAGGATGCTGACCTGCACCTGCCGCTGTCCGGCGCTGGAGCTGATGTCCAGCAACAGATCGACCGCGCCGCTGGCAGGCGCCTGGGTCGAGCGCACCCGCAGGTTCTTGCGGGTCGGATCCATGCCGTCCTCGACCCGCACCACCATGCTGGCCAAGGGCGCGGGCGGCTTCAGGCCCGCGCGTCGCCAAGCCGCCTCGTCGGCCACAGATACCCGCAGCGATGCCACTTCGTCAGCGGACAATTCCTGCAGCCCCACCAACGCCTGCAGCGGCGCGCCCGGCGCCGACACGACCCGTGAATGTCCGATCCGCATCGCCAGCGCCGGGCTGCAAGCGCCCGCGCCTATCGCCAGCGCGATCGCCCACTGGAGGGCCTTCAAACGGCGGGCATGCTTCACTTGGCGCGAACGCTGGGTCATAAGCTGGAATTCCGTTCTTGTCGTCGAATAATCGGGCGCGGGCTGTTCGTGGCGATCGCGTGAGAACAAGCCTCAATTCACTGGAAAAGTGTAATGGATCGAGCGCGTTTCACAAACCTGAAAGGCGCATCGGCGTTGGCTGGCGGGCACATTGCCAGCCGCATCCGATGCGCCGGACGTCCCGGCGCAAACGACAAGGGCACCCGAAGGTGCCCTTGTGGATACGGCCTCGCAGCCGAGCGGGCGGCCCGCGCGCCGCCCGCCAGGCCTCAGGCTTCGGCCAGTGCGATGCGCAGCATGCGGCGCAGCGGCTCGGCGGCGCCCCACAGCAACTGGTCGCCGACGGTGAAGGCGCTGAGGTATTGCGGACCCATCGACATCTTGCGCAGGCGACCCACCGGAATATCCAGGGTGCCCGTGACCGCGACCGGGGTCAGGTCGCGGATGGTGTCTTCCTTGGTATTGGGAATCACCTTGGCCCACTGCGTGCCCTGCGCGATCAGCGCTTCGATCTCGTCCAGCGGCAGGTCGCGCTTGAGCTTGATGGTCAGCGCCTGGCTGTGGCAGCGCATCGCGCCGATCCGCACGCACAGGCCGTCGATCGGGGTGGCGGCGGTGCCGAAGGCGGCGCCACGGCCGAGAATCTTGTTGGTCTCGACCTCGCCCTTCCATTCTTCCTTGGACATGCCGTTGCCCAGGTCCTTGTCGATCCAGGGAATCAGGCTGCCGCCCAGCGGCACGCCGAAGTGCTCGTGGGGCAGCGCATCGTCCTTCTGCTTGGCCAGGATGCCGCGGTCGATTTCCAGGATGGCCGAGGCCGGGTCGTCCAGCAGCGGCTTGACGGCGTGGTTCAGTTCGCCGAACTGGGTCAGCAGTTCGCGCATGTGCTGCGCGCCGCCGCCGGAAGCGGCCTGATAGGTCATGGTGGTCATCCAGTCGACCAGGTCGTTGTTGAACAGACCGGCCAGGCCCATCAGCATGCAACTGACCGTGCAATTGCCGCCGATGAAGTTGCGCACGCCGCGCTTGAGCGCCGCGTCGATCACGGGACGGTTGACCGGGTCCAGCACGATGATGGCGTCATCGGCCATGCGCAGCGTGCTGGCTGCGTCGATCCAGATGCCGTTCCAGCCCGCGCCGCGCAGCTTCGGATAGACCTCGGAGGTGTAGTCGCCGCCTTGCGCCGTCACGATGATCGGCAGTTTTTTCAGAGCGTCAATGTTGTAGGCATCTTGCAGCGGGCCCGCGCCAGTCGCCCAAGTGGGGGCGGCGCCGCCAGCGTTGCTGGTGGAGAAGAACACCGGTTCGATCAGTGCGAAGTCGTTCTCGTCGCGCATGCGTTGCATGAGCACCGAGCCGACCATACCGCGCCAGCCGACAAGGCCTACTGCTTGATTCATTTCAATCGCTCTTTAAAGGTGGGGACAAGGTGTGGTGAAAAAACGTGCAATAACCCAACAATTTATCAGAATGCACGCGCAGATGTTGCGGCGCAGCTTGAAAAAACGGGGCCACAAGCCACGGCGGCGCGCTTTCGCGGCACCGAGGCAACACGCCAATGCATAGGGCCGCCCGGTGGGCGGCCCCCCTCGATACGAGGCTGCGCGCCCAAGGGCGCGGCCCCTTGGGATCCGATCAGGCCAGGGCCTTGAGGACGGCGTCGCCCATGCCCGAGGTGCTGACCTTGGTGGTGCCAGGCTCGAAGATGTCGGCCGTGCGCAGGCCATCGGCCAGCACGCGGCGCACGGCGGCCTCGATGCGGTCGGCCTGCGGCGCCAGGTTCAGCGAGTAGCGCAGCAGCATCGCGGCCGACAGGATGGTCGCCAACGGATTGGCGATGCCCTGGCCGGCGATGTCGGGCGCCGAGCCGTGGCTGGGCTCGTACAGGCCCTGGCCGCCGGCGTTCAGCGAGGCCGACGGCAGCATGCCGATGGAGCCGGTCAGCATGGCGGCTTCGTCCGACAGAATGTCGCCGAACAGGTTGCCGGTGACGATCACGTCGAACTGGCGCGGGTTGCGCACCAGCTGCATGGCGGCGTTGTCGACGTACATGTGCGACAGCTCGACATCCGGATAATCGCGCGCCACTTCGATGACGATGTCGCGCCAGAACTGCGAGGTCTCGAGCACGTTGGCCTTGTCCACGCTGCACAGCTTCTTGTTGCGCTTCTGGGCGGATTCGAAGCCGATGCGGGCGATGCGGCGCACTTCCGATTCGGCGTAGCGCATCGTGTCGTAGCCTTCGCGCTCACCGCTGAAGGCGCCGTCCGGCGACGAGCGCACGCCGCGCGGCGTGCCGAAATAGATGTCGCCGGTCAGCTCGCGGATGATGAGGATGTCCAGGCCGGACACGATCTCGGGTTTGAGCGACGAAGCGCTGGCCAACTCGGGATACAGGATGGCGGGACGCAGGTTGGCGAACAGGCCGAGCGCCTTGCGCAGGCCCAGGATGGCCTGCTCGGGGCGGAATTCGCGCGGCAGGCTGTCGTACTTCCAGTCGCCGACGGCGCCGAACAGCACGGCGTGCGATTCCTTGGCCAGCTTCAGCGTGGCCGGGGGCAGCGGGTGCTCGAACTCGTCGAAGGCGGCGCCGCCGACGGCGGCCTGCTTGATATCGAACGGCACGTCCAGCGCCTTCAGGACGCGCACGGCCTGTTCGATGATTTCGGGGCCGATGCCGTCACCCGGCAAGACTGCGATGTTATGAGTCATGGAAAAAACGGTCCTGTGGTCGATGGGATGAGTCGGGTCAGGCGATCGGACGGCTTTCCAGCCAGGGATGGCGGGCCAGGCGCTCGGCCTCGAAGGCGCGGATCTTGTCCGAATGGCGCAGGGTCAGGCCGATGTCGTCGAAACCGTTGAGCAGGCAGTACTTGCGGAACGGCTCGATGTCGAACTTCATGGCGCGGCCATCGGCCGCCACCACCACCTGGCGGTCCAGGTCGATGTTGAGCTTGTAGGCCGGGAAGGCCTTCACTTCGTCGAACAGGCGCGCCACTTCAAGCTCGGACAGCACGATCGGCAACAGACCGTTCTTGAAGCTGTTGTTGAAGAAGATGTCGGCGTACGACGGCGCGATGATGGCGCGGAAACCAAACTGCGTCAGCGCCCAGGGCGCGTGCTCGCGGCTCGAACCGCAGCCGAAGTTCTTGCGCGCCAGCAGCACCGAAGCGCCCTGGTAACGCGGCTGGTTCAGCACAAAATCGGGATTGAGCGGACGTTTGCTGTTGTCCATGCCCGGCTCGCCATGATCCAGATAGCGCAGCTCGTCGAACAGGTTCGGGCCAAAACCGGTGCGCTTGATGGACTTGAGGAACTGCTTGGGGATGATGAGGTCCGTGTCGACGTTTTCGCGGTCGAGCGGAGCCACCAGGCCTTCGTGAGTGGTGAATGCTTGCATGATGTCGGTACTCGGTTGGCGCTTAACGGAACGTGCGGACGTCGACGAAATGGCCGGCCACGGCGGCGGCGGCGGCCATCGCCGGGCTCACCAGGTGGGTGCGGCCGCCCTGGCCCTGGCGGCCTTCGAAGTTGCGGTTCGAGGTCGAGGCGCAACGCTCGCCCGGTTCAAGCCGGTCGGCGTTCATGGCCAGGCACATCGAGCAGCCCGGCTCGCGCCATTCGAAGCCGGCTTCGATGAAGATCTTGTCCAGGCCTTCGCGCTCGGCCTGCTGCTTGACCAGCCCGGAACCCGGCACGACCATGGCCTGGCGCACGTTGGATGCAACGCGCTTGCCGCGCGCAACGACGGCGGCGGCGCGCAGGTCCTCAATGCGCGAATTGGTGCAGGAGCCGATGAAGACGCGGTCCACGCGGATGTCGGTCAGCGGCGTGTTGGGCTTGAGGCCCATGTATTCCAGCGCGCGCTCCATGCCGCTGCGGCGCACGTCGTCTTTTTCGCGGTCGGGGTCCGGCACGCGCGAATCGACCGGCAGCACCATCTCGGGCGAGGTGCCCCAGGTGACCTGCGGCTTGATGTCGCGGGCGTTGACTTCGACCACGGTGTCGAACTTGGCGCCTTCGTCGGTATGCAGCGTGCGCCAGTAGCCCACGGCCTGGTCCCACAGCACGCCGGACGGCGCGAACGGGCGGCCGCGGAAGTATTCGATGGTCTTGTCGTCGACGGCGACCATGCCGGAGCGCGCGCCGGCTTCGATGGCCATGTTGCAGACCGTCATGCGGCCTTCGACCGACAGCGCACGGATGGTGCTGCCGGCGAACTCGATGGCGTGGCCGGTGCCGCCGGCGGTGCCGATGATGCCGATGACGTGCAGGACGACATCCTTGGCCGTACAGCCGAACGGCAGTTCGCCTTCGACCTTGATCAGCATGCTCTTGGCTTTCTTCATGAGCAGCGTCTGCGTGGCCAGCACGTGTTCGACTTCGGAGGTGCCGATGCCGAAGGCCAGCGCGCCCAGCGCGCCGTGCGTGCTGGTGTGCGAGTCGCCACAGACCACGGTCATGCCCGGCAGGGTCGCGCCCTGCTCCGGCCCGATCACGTGGACGATGCCCTGGCGCAGGTCGTTCATGCGGAATTCGGTGATGCCGTACTTGTCGCAGTTGGCGTCGAGCGTGTCGACCTGCAGGCGCGAGATCGGATCATCGATACCCTGCGCGCGGTTCATCGTGGGCACGTTGTGGTCGGCGACCGCCAGGTTGGCGCCGTTGCGCCACGGTTTGCGCCCGGCCATGGCCAAGCCCTCGAAGGCCTGCGGGCTGGTCACTTCGTGCAGCAGGTGGCGGTCGATATAGAGCAGACAGGTGCCGTCTGATTCCTGGTGGACGATATGGGCGTCCCAGAGTTTGTCGTAAAGGGTTTGGGCCATGGATGCGCTCTGCGAATAGACAATCCGGCTGGTGCCTGGCGCAGGGCCCGCAATGGATCCCGACGCCGGCCGCTGCGGCATGGAGAGGATTATGCCCAGGCTCCCAACCTAGTACAACCACACCAAATATACTAGTACTAAAAATACCATGGTGCCGCGCGCCGGGCCTGATGGCACGGCCGTGTGACGCTGGCAACAGCGGCAAATTCCGGATAATCAAAAAACCACATCCAGAAAAACTATTTAGATACAAAAGACGCAACCGGATATAATCGCGTTTCAATGTGGCAAAGCAGAAACCGCAATAATGCGAAATAAAACGCATCAATGGTTTTTGATTAATCCGTCCATATTGAATTTCGTACAAATCACGTCATTTTTCGTGATCTATTACGAAATAAATTCCGACGGGCCGGCAAATTCCGTCAAGACTTAACAAACCTTGACTCGCCAATTCTGACATTTGCAAACAATATGCCGGCTATCAATCTCCCACTTGACTCGCGAATAATCCCTATGGCTTCGTTTCTGCTCAAAACCACGGTTTCCGCCCTGGCCTTTGCGTTCGTTCCCGCCACGTTTGCCCAGCAGCCAGCGGCAATGGATTCCAGCTCTGCGGCTCCCGGTACCACTACCCTGAACCAGATCGTCGAGCAGACCCTGCTCAGCAATCCGGAAATCCAGGCCAAGTACCACGACTTCCAGGCTTCTCTGGAAGGCCAGGCGGTGGCCCGCGGCGCATTCTTCCCGCAGGTCAACGCGATCGGCTACGTCGGCCGTGAATACCGCAATAACGTGCCGGGCGCGGGCTCGCAGAACTGGAACCGCCCCGGCTACAACTTCGAGTTGCGCCAGCTGATTTTCGATGGTTTCCGCACCAGCAACGACGTCAAGCAGGCCGGTTTCGACAAGCTGGCGCGCTTCTATGACGTGCTGGCCACCAGCGACAGCACCGCCCTGGCCGCCGTGCAGGCCTATATCGACCTGCAGCGCTACCGCGACATGGAACTGCTGGCCCGCCAGAATTATTCGCTGCACGAGGAAACCCTCAAGCAGATCGGCCAGCGCGCCGAGTCCGGCGTGGGCCGGCGTGTCGACCTGGAACAGGCCGGCGGCCGCCTGGCGCTGGCCCAGACCAACCTGATGACCGAAACCACCAACCTGCTGGACGTGCAACAGCGCTTCCAGCGCGTGACCGGCGCATTGCCGCCCGAGTCGATGCAGCCGGTGCCCGATGTATCCGACAAGCTGCCGACCAAGCCCGGCAACTTCAATGAGTCGCTGCGCCGCAATCCCAGCTTCCTGTCCAAACAGGCCGCGCTGCAAGCGGCGGAGGCCGGCGTCGCCTCGTCCAAGGGCGCGTTCTCGCCCAAGTTCGAGTTCGTCGCCGCCACCGGCCGCGATCAGAACGACCCCACGCCGGAGAACCGCAACATCCGCAGCTCCAGTGTCCAGTTGGTCATGAACTACAACCTGTACCGCGGCGGCGCCGATTCGGCGCGGGTGCGCCAGACGGCGGCCCAGTCGTATGCCGCGCGCGACGTGCGCGACTACACCTGCCGCAACGTGCAGCAGGATCTGGCCGTGGCCTGGAACAACATCACCAGCCTGCAGGAAAAGCTGCCCTTCCTGCGCGACCACGAAATGGCCACGGCCAAGGTGCGCGACGCCTACCGCCAGC
Source organism: Achromobacter sp. 46006 (assembly GCF_059761975.1). Lineage (NCBI taxonomy): Bacteria > Pseudomonadati > Pseudomonadota > Betaproteobacteria > Burkholderiales > Alcaligenaceae > Achromobacter > Achromobacter sp. 46006. The sequence goes on along the minus strand of NZ_JCBANN010000022.1, from coordinate 6,881 downwards.
AGTTCCAGATCGGCCAACGCACCCTGCTCGACCTGCTCAACACCGAGAACGAGCTGTTCGAATCGCGCCGCGCCCTGACCAACGCCATCTATGACCTGAGGCTGGCGCAGTATCGCTGGCTGGCGCTTTCGCATAAGCTGCTGCCAGCGCTGACGCTGCAGCCCGCGCGCAACGAGATGCCCGAGGAGAACGGCAAGCTGGTGGTGTCCGACGACGTCATTCGCCTGTGCAATTCCACGGTGCCCGACTCGGCCCGGCTGACGCCGGTGCGTGTGCAATACAACGAAGGCACCCTGCCGCCCACGCTGGTGCCGCTGAACGCGCCCGCCGCCCAGGCCCGCCCCTGACGCGGCGCGCGCAAGGAGGCCGTATGGCTACTGAGGACAACGACTTTTCACGGTTGGATGCGGACTTTGTCCGTGTGTTGGAAGATTTGATCGACGCCTTGATCGCCAATGGCACCTTGCGCATGACGGACCTGCCAGTACAGGCCCAGCAAAAACTCACCCAGCGCAAGCAGCAGCGCGCGCGCCTCTCGGAGCATCTGGACCTGCTGGATGACGATGATGGACAAGTTATCTGACGCCGCCGCCCGGGAATGGCGCGCCGACGCGCGCGCCGCGCATGACGATCCGTTGCTGGATTGCCTGGTCGAGATCACCCGGCTGCATGGCGTGGCCGCCACCGCCCAGGCGCTGTCAGCCGGCCTGCCGCTGGAAGCGCACCGGCTGACGCCGGCGCTGTTGCCGCGGGCGGCAGCGCGCGCGCAATTGTCTGCGCGCGTGGTCAAGCGCCCGCTCGAAGGCCTGCCGTCCGACCTGTTGCCGGCGATCCTGCTGCTCAACGGCGAGCGCGCCTGCCTGCTGCTCAAAAAGGATGGCGACACCTGTGTGATCAGCCATCCCGAACTGGGCGGAAGCGCCGTCGAGATCAGCGCGGCCGACCTGGAAGCGCAATACACCGGCCTGGTGTGCTTCGTGCGCCCGCAATTCCGCTTCGACGCGCGCGCCCCGGAAGTGGCCAAGGTCCGAGACCGCCACTGGTTCTGGGCCGCCATCATGGAAAACCGGCGCCTGTACCGCGATGCCCTCATCGCCGCCCTGCTGATCAACATCTTCGCCATGGCGATGCCGTTGTTCACCATGAACGTTTACGACCGCGTGGTGCCCAACAACGCCGTCGAGACGCTCTGGGTGCTGGCGCTGGGCATCACCCTGGTGGTGATCTTCAACATGATCCTGAGCACGGCGCGCTCGCACGTGGTCGACAGCGCCAGCAAGCGCGTCGACGTGCGGCTGTCGGCGCAGATCATGGAGCGGGTGCTGGACCTGCGCATGGAAGGCCGTCCGGTGTCGGTCGGCTCGTTCGCCGCCAACCTGCGCTCGTTCGAGTCGATCCGCGACTTCATCGCCTCGGCCACCATCACCACCCTGGTGGATCTGCCCTTCATACTGCTGTTCCTGGCCGCGCTGGCGTGGGTATCACCTTGGCTGGTGCTGCCACCGCTGGTGGCGATCGTGCTGATCCTGCTGGTATCGCTCGCGGCCCAGGCGCGCATGGAAGCCCTGACGATGGCATCGTTCCAGGCCTCGTCGCAGCGCAACGCCACCCTGGTCGAGGCGCTGACCGGGCTGGAATCGGTCAAGACCCTCAATGCCCAGGGCGCGATCCAGCGCAATTGGGAACGCTCCACCGAATTCATCGCCCAGACCGGCGGCAAGCTCAAGCTGATCTCGTCGTCCACCGTCGGCTTCGTGCAAGCGGTGCAGCAACTGGTGTCGATCTCGGTGGTTATCATCGGCGTCTACCTGGCGCAGGAATCGGCCCTGTCGATGGGCGGCATCATCGCCGCCTCGATGATCGCAGGGCGCTGCCTGGCGCCGCTGGGCCAGGTGGCCGGCCTGCTGATGCAATACCAGAACGCCCGCACCTCGCTCGGTTCGATCGACAACTATATGAAGCTGCCGATCGAGCGTCCGGCCGAGGCCGAATTCCTGCACCGCCCGGTGTTCCATGGCGCGCTCGAATTCCGCGATGTCAGCTTCACCTACCCGGGCAGCACCCAGCCGGTGCTCAAGAAAGTCTCCTTCAAGCTCAAGCCAGGCGAGAAGGTAGGCATCATCGGCCGCATCGGCTCGGGCAAGACCACCCTGGAAAAACTGGCCCTGGCGTTGTACCAACCCACCGAGGGCGCGGTCTTGCTGGACGGCGTGGACGTGCGCCAGATCGACCCGGCCGACGTACGCCGCGCCATCGGCCACGTGCCGCAGGACCCGCTGCTGTTCTACGGCAGCCTCAAGCACAACCTGGCCATGGGCGCGCCCTACGCCGACGACGCCAGCATCCTGGCGGCCGCCAACATGGCCGGCGTAACCGAGTTCGCCAACCTGCACCCGAACGGCTTTGACATGCTCATCGGCGAGCGCGGCGAATCGCTATCGGGCGGCCAGCGCCAATCGGTGGCCGTGGCGCGGGCGCTGATCAACGATCCGCCCATCCTGCTGCTGGACGAGCCCAGCAGCAACATGGATCACCAGAGCGAGGCCCAGCTGCGCCGGCGCCTGGGCGAAGCCAGCGCCAACAAGACCATCCTGCTGGTCACCCACCGCACCGCCCTGCTGGAACTGGTCGACCGCCTGATCGTCATCGATAACGGCCATATCGTGGCCGATGGCCCCAAGGAACAGGTCGTCGAAGCCCTACGCCAGGGGCGCGTCGGACGCGGAAGCTGAGAGCCGCATGGACAATACCACCGCCATCCAGAAATCCGCTGCCTCCCGGCCCGGCCTGCTCACGCGGCTGTGGCTCAAGCTGCGCGGCGTTTTCATCTATTTCTTCGACCGCCTGCTAGACGGAGCTGAAAAGGGCAAGCCCAAGGCGCGCACCGATTACGTCGGCAACGCCGAGTGGGTCATCCACGAATCCCAGGCGCGCGGCGCCCGCGTACTGCTGTGGACCAGCCTGCTGGCCGTGGCGCTGTTGCTGCTATGGGCGGGTTTCGGCTCCATCGACGAGGTCGTGCGCGGCGAGGGCAAGGTCGTGCCGTCGCGCCAGGTACAGATCATCCAGAGCCTGGACGGCGGCATCGTCGAGGAGATCCTGGTCAAGCCGGGCCAGGAGGTCGAGGCCGGACAGATCCTGCTCAAGCTCGATCCCACCCGCTTCGCCTCGTCGCTGGGGGAAAACAACGCCGAATACTTGTCGCTGCTGGCCAAGGCCGCGCGCCTGAAGGCTCTGGCGACTGGCGAACCGTTCGTGGCGCCAGAAGAAGTGTTGAAGCAGGCGCCTGGACTGGTCGAAATGGAGCGCAATGCCTGGCAGGCCCGCACCACCGAACTGAACGCCACCGTCAACGTCGCCCGCGAACAGCTCAAGCAACGCCAGGAAGAGCTGCGCGAAACCATCGCCAAGCGCGACCAGGCCTCGACCAGTTGCAGCCTGACTTCGCGCGAACTGCAGGTGACCCGGCCGCTGCTCAAGAGTGGCGCGGTGTCCGAGGTGGACCTGTTGCGCCTGCAACGCGACGTGGCGCGCTACTGCGGCGAACAGAAAGGCGCCGAGGCCCAGATCAGCCGCATCGAGGCGTCGATCAAGGAAGCCCAGAGCAAGATCGAGGAATCCGAGCTGAACATCCGCAACCAGGCCCGCAACGAGCTGTCCGAGACCAACACCAAGCTGGCCACGCTGCGCGAGGGCAAGCTGGCCCTGGCCGACCGGGTCAAGCTGGCGGAGGTGCGGGCGCCGGTGCGCGGCACGGTCAAGACGCTGTTCAACAATACCGTGGGCGGCGTGGTGCAGCCGGGCAAGGACATCATCGAGATCGTGCCCAAGGACGACACCCTGCTGCTGGAAGTGCGCATCCTGCCGCGCGACATCGGCTTCCTACACCCGGACCAGAAGGCCGAGGTCAAATTCACCGCCTACGACTTCGCCATCTATGGCGGGCTGGAAGGCAAGGTCGAGCAGATCGGCGCCGACACCGTGACCGACGAGAAAGGCAATTCCTATTACGTGGTGCGGGTCCGCACGGACCGCAGCACGGTGGGCGACAAGAACCTGCCCATCATTCCCGGGATGGTGGCCGAAGTCCACATCCTGACCGGCAAGCGCACCGTGTTGCAGTACCTGCTCAAGCCGGTGCTGCGCGCGAAGGCCAATGCCTTCACCGAGCGTTAGAGGAGAGCGAGAAGGCTTTATGAAATCCGTTCCCGTCCTGTTGATTACGCACGACGACCTGCTATGGCAGCATTGGCGCGCCCTGGATCCGGCGCGCTGGCTCGCCGCCCGTGGGCGCGGCCTGGCGGACCTGCAACGCTGGCGCGAGCAGGGCCGCACGCTGGTGGTGTTGGACAGCGGCCTGCCGCGGCTGCCGTCCTGGCATGATCCGGTCTGGCAGACCCAGTTCGCCGGCCTGCAGGTGGTGGTGGCCAGTCCCAGCCCCAACGACGACCAGGGCACCCAGGTTCTGGGCGCTGGCGCATTGGGTTATTGCCACTGTTACGCCCCCGCCGCGGCCCTGTCGCAGGCGCTGGAAGTGGTTGCCTCCGGCGGCATCTGGATGGGGCGGTCGCTGGTCACGCGCCTGCTCCGGCTGGTGACGGAGCGGGCCCAGGATTCCCGCTCGTGGGACAACGGCCTGCTGACCGAACGCGAGATCACCGTGGCGCGCTATGCCGCCAGCGGCCAGTCCAACGCCCAGATCGCCGACGCTCTGGGCATCACCGAGCGTACCGTCAAGGCGCATCTGTCGGCGGTCTTCGACAAACTCGAGGTGACCGACCGCCTGCAACTGGCGCTGCGGGTCCACGGCATTTCGGCAGCGGCCGACGTGCGCAGCCAAATCCCCTCCTGAACCTGTCCTCGAGGACAATACCGCCGCGCCCTGCCCGCCTCTAGTATCTGGCCATCTTGGATAACTCCCTGAAACGGAACCAACATGGCCAACACCTCCCCCGCAGTCGTCACTGAAATCACCGGTCGCGCGTGGATACGCAACAGCGACGGTTCCCTGACCGAGTTGCACCAGGGCAGCAACGTGCCCGCCGGTAGCGACATCGTCACGGCCTCGGGCGCCAGCGTGGCCCTGCAAGTGGAAAATGGCATGCCGATCGTGATCGGCGAAGGCCGCGAGGTGGCTGTCACCGGCGACATGGCGGGCCCGTTGGCCGATCCGACCGAGGCGGCGGTGACCCCGCCCAAGGGCACCGACTCCGACCGCCTGCTGGCGGCCCTTCAGGCCGGCCAGGACCCGTTCGAGGTGCTGGATCCGACCGCCGCGACCCTGACCGGCGGCAGCGGCGACGACGGCGGCGGCAGCTTCGTGCGCCTGGCCCGCATCCTGGAAACCACGAGCCCGCTGGACCTGGCCTATCCCAACCCGGGCTCTGGCACCGACACGATCGATCGCGCCGCCAGCGGCACGGGCACGGCCGCCGCGGGCGACACCAACAACGCACCGCTGGCCATCGATGACACCGCCCGCACGGACGAGAAGAGCGTCGTGCGCGGCAACCTGCTGGTCAACGACAGCGACCCCGACGGCGATCCCCTGACCCTGGTCTCGATCAGCGGCCGCCCCATGACCTCGGGCGGCGTCAGTGTCACCGGTTCCAATGGCGGCACCTTCACTGTGCTGCCTGACGGCAGCTACACCTTCGTTCCCGGCAACAGCTTCCGGCACCTGCCCGAAGGCCAGACCGCCACCACCACGATCACCTACGTCGTCACCGACCCGAGCGGCGCCACCTCCACCGCCACCGTGGAAGTGACCGTGGTCGGCGTCAACGACCCGGCCCAGATCACCCCCGCCCAGCCTGGCGACGATGCCGGCACGGTGGTCGAGGACGAAAAATCCACCGCTAACGGCAAGCTCAACGTGGTCGACGCCGACGACGGCCAGTCCTTCTTCGTGGCCGTGGCCGAACGCCCCGGTGTTTACGGCACGTTCTCGATCGACGCCAATGGCAACTGGGTCTACAACCTGACCCAGACCGACGCGCGCGTGCAGTCGCTGGCCGTGGGCGAGACGCTGACCGAGACCTTCACCGTCACCACCGCCGACGGGACCACCGGCACGGTCACCATTACCATCAACGGCACCAACGACGCCCCGACGATCACGGGCGAAGCTGCCGGCGCCGTCAAGGAAGACGGTACGCAGGAAGTGACGGGCCAACTCGACAAGCACGACGTCGACACCAGCGACACGCATACCTGGTCCGCCAACGACGGCGGCAAGGGCCAGTACGGCACCCTTACGGTCGACCAGACTGGCAAATGGACCTACGTGCTGGACAACGACAGCGACAAAGTCCAGGCCCTGGCCGAAGGCCAGCAAGTCACCGACACCATCAGGGTTACCGTCGATGACGGCCATGGCGGCAAGGCTACACAGGTCATCACGGTCACGATCACCGGCACCAACGACGCGCCGACCATCAGCGGCACCACGATCGGCGAAATCCGCGAGGACGACACCCGCGACACCGTTTCCGGCCAGTTGACCCAGCAAGACGTCGACACCAACGACACGCACACCTGGACCGTCGGCAACGACGGCAAGGGCCAGTACGGCTCGTTCACGGTGGACGGCACCGGCAAATGGACCTACACGCTGGACAACGCCAGCGACAAGGTCCAGGCCCTGAAGGACGGCGAGACGGTCACCGACACCATCACCGTGACGGTCGATGACGGCAACGGCGGCACGGCGACCGAAACCATCACCGTCACCATCACCGGCACCAACGACACCGCCGTCATCACCCCGAACCAGCCGGGCGACGATGCCGGCTCCGTCAAGGAAGACGGCAACCTGACCACCGGCGGCAAGCTGGACGTCACCGACAAGGATGCCGGCGAGGCCACCTTCAACGCCCAGA